>JAHQWS010000285.1 GCA_029856295.1 Promethearchaeia archaeon | reverse complement strand
GATTTGGATGTTAGAACCGGATTATCAAAGATCTGGTCATTTGTCGTCCCAGAATCAATTGAACCAATCTTTACGATGAAATATGCTCCATTAAGTATCAAAAAATATGAAGATTATTTCAAAAAACATGGATTGACTATTTTCAGTCTTTTTGCATTTGATTTCTCACATAATACAACGAACATCTATTTCATGCTTAAACAACCACCTAAAGCTACTTATGAGAATTGTTTAGCACTTGTCGAGGATTTAGGATTTGAAATCGCATCTAAAGAGATAATGGAAGCCTGTTGCAACGCAGTACATCTCAATTATACATTTAGTTGGGATTCAGAAAAAATCGAACGTTTGTGCTTTGGTATAGCCGTTGATGATTTTAGAGAGGTTCCAGTTCACTTGCATCCATTTATGAAAGAATTCGTTGAGAAAACTCCGCTCCAAAGTGAGAAAGAGAAGTTCATCTGGGGAGTAACATTCACACCCAAAGGAATTTATTACAAGATCGAAAATGATTACAACGGAACTATGGTAGATTTCTTAGGAATGGGTTGCAAAGCCGGACTTGATTCTTATAATTAATTTTATTTTTTTAATTTCACAAAGAAAATGAGATAAAGTATGTTTAAAAAATGAAGTTTATAATTGATGGAGATTATAATAAGGATTTAATTTCTCTTTTTGACAGAGAAAAATTGCCGGTTACACATATAATTGTTCATGTGCCAGCCAATCCCATTGGTAATAGTTCAATTTTCCTACCAAAAATTCTTCCAACGTTTAAAGAATTTGAAGATTATACCAAAATTATCCAAGATTATGGAATAATTCCGATAGCTGGCATCGACTCTACATGCCAAGGAAATTTAGAAGCTCATGTTAAACAAAATAAAGCAATTAATTCCTTATTTGAAAAATTACTAAACATCGGATATAAAGACATACTTGTATCTTCTCCGAATAATGTAGGAGTTATCAACGCAAATTTCCCCTCAATTAAGATATACTTATCATATTCGCAATATGTTACTTCTTTAAATCGGGGGAAGATTTTTTTTAATTTAGGTGTTGATTCCATAATTCTTCATCCCGATATTATTAGATACTTTCACACTTTAAAGAATTTCATAAAATTAAAAGAAAATGAAATCAAATCCCGTGAGATAGACTATATTTTACCTTTAAACCTCGGATGTAATTGGGGATGTATCCATTGGTATCAACATCATAATATACAAAGTCATAGAACAATAAATTCTCCGGTTAGTTCTAACCAAGAAAATATTTCTGATATTGAAAATGCATTTGATTATCCAATGTTATATTGTTGGAAAAAACGCCTTGAGGAACCTTTAAATCTCCTCAAAACAGGATGGATATCCCCTAATAACATCGATTTATATGAAAAGTTAGGGTTTAAGACTTTTCTCCTATTTACAAGTAAATTTTCGAATGAAAAAATAAAAGAAATTATTAACTCATACATGAATAAATCACTTAATATAGATTTTAATGAATATCTTAATTTTCCTCAGCCATATGGAAACTATTGGCCTGGAAATACTGTTAAAAAATCAATAAATCGACTTGATCCCGGTGTTATCAAAGAATTTTGTAGTACTTTTCCCTATGATACTTACTATCCTTTCGAGAAGGAAATTAAAGAACACTGCAATAAATATGTAAAACAGCTCCAGATTGGCGATATTAAAGAAAGAGATAAAATTATTGAGTTAATAACTAAAAAAATGCAAAAAATTGAAAAAGGTGTTTTAGAGGAGTAATCTCATGCGTATATCTCTAGCGTGCAATTGGAAATTAGATTTGTTAGACCATATAGAAAATGAGTCTTCTTTAAAACAGAATTTATACGATTTATATGGAGCTCGCGACCTTAGTTTCACCGGTTCGGGACGCCCTTTTTTATTAATGCCAAAGAAGGAAAAGGTGGAGATTGAAGGTTATATAAATAAAATTCATAATCTAAATTTACGATTTACATGGTTATGGAATGGTGGGTGTCTTGGATATTTTAAATTTAATTCGAATGAGCAAACAAAAGCCCTTAAAGAATTAGACTGGTTGGACGATATGGGTGTGGAATATCTCACTGTTTCTGATCCTTACTTAGCTGAGTTTGCCAAAAACTACCATCCAAAATTAAAATTGAAAGTTTCCGTGATATCAGAGGTCAATTCTCTAACCCGTGCCTTGGAATGGGAAGAGATAATTGGTAAGAATGGTGTCCTGACTTTATCCATAATGCTAAATAGGAACTTTCCTCTTCTCAAGGAAATTAGAAACGCTGTGAAATGCGACATCGAATTATTAACGAATGATTGCTGTCTATATGAATGCCCATTTCGATTTTTCCATTATACAGAATGTTCTCATGCTAGTCAAACACATGATGTGTTAGAAGGGTATTATAATGATTGGGCTACGATGGCATGTCAAAATCAAAAATGTTTCAATCCGGAACAAGTTATCATGTGCAGGTGGATTCAACCGTCAGATCTTAACAAATATATTGACATTGGAATAGATTATTTCAAAATCTCAGGAAGGAGATATGGAACGAAATGGTTATACAGAACCTTAAAAGCGTATAGTAATAAAGCTTACGATGGAAATCTTGGAGAAATTTTCAACGGATATTCTTTTATCTCAGATCCTTTAGAACTGGCTGGTGCTCAATTCTCTGAATTCTCAGCTAAGCAGGAAAAAATGGGTGGGAACCCGGATGATCAGGGTATTATGTTAAGCGTACCGGATTTTAAAGCTATATTAGAAGAAAAAAAATTAACTAATTTCATCCAAAATTTTCCATTTCAAGGGTCAAGATGTAATGAAAATTGCGGCGTTACTTGTTTTTATTGCTATGAAATAGCAAAAAAAGCATATTACCTCCCTTCAGAGGCAAACGCAGAATCCTACAAAAATTATATGAAGTATCTTTATGATTATCTTAACACTGGAGAGATGTTTTTACCTAAAGAAAAAAGAAAGCTTAAAAGCCCAGTTAAAGAAGTAGAATCAAATACATATGCAGGAATTCCATGGGAAGAAGATGCGCGAGAATTCTTCGAAGAGGCCATGGTCATAGTTCCTAAAGACATGCAAAAAGCTGCAAAACAAGGAATTGGATTTACTGCTGAAAGAACTGCAGAAAAGCAAAGTTTACGTCATGTTAATAAAGATTTATTAATATCAATATTTATTCAATTAGTACCTCAACCATTCAAACACGATGTTGTTGACTTCTTAATTGATAAGAATATTGAACTTTCACGCTTCATGAATAATGAAGACATAAATTATGCTATATCCTTGCCATATGGTACAGAAATGATGGCTCAAAAATCAAAAGAAAAAGGATTAGTAATTAAAAATTCAAAAATCATAAAAAATAAAACACAAATCCAAAAGGAAACAGAGGTGAAAATTATAATGAATACAAAAGAAGAATGGGAAGCGTACCTCACCCGTTTCATGACAACCTATAATGAGCTGCCTGATTTGTCGCAGTTATTAGATCCTATAGCGCCGTTAGTTTTCCAATATCTCATAACGGACAGGCCGGAGATGAGTTACTGGCAATTTATTGAAAAAGACAAGATGAATTGGGGAATGGGTGAATATTCCGGTCCAGATGCTCCAAAAATAATCCATAAAACGGATTTTGAAACTATTCAAAAAGTAAATTCGGGTGAGTCTGATCCCATACAAGCAACAATGTCCGGAACTTATGTTGTGGAAGGTGACGTAACTAAGCTCATGGCATGTGCTCCGTTATTGCCGCTTAATGCAAAAGCCCATGCCAAGGCGGTTGAAAAATGATGAAATGG
This sequence comes from Promethearchaeia archaeon, assembly GCA_029856295.1. GTDB lineage: Archaea > Asgardarchaeota > Lokiarchaeia > Sigyniarchaeales > SOKP01 > LW40-45. The sequence goes on along the minus strand of JAHQWS010000285.1, from coordinate 15,747 downwards.
TAAAATATGTTAAATATATAAGAAGGTGAAAAAAATTCAATTACATGTTGCAACGAATTGGGACTTTAACCTTATAGAGGAATTGGCTAAATATCCTGTAGCTAGTTTGTATGGGGTTGCAGATCATACTCTCGTTGGAGGAGGTCGTCCTTCGTTCTTACTACAAAAAATATCGGAAGAAGAAATTGCAGAGTACATCAGAAAGGTTCATGAGAAGAAAATGGAATTTTCTTATTTATTAAATGCCCCTTGTATGAATAATATGGAATACGATCCGCAATATCATAAAGAGCTCCTCAAGTATATTCAATGGATTAGTGATATCGGAACCGATAATGTAATAGTAACTATTCCATTTTTAATACAGCTCATTAAAGAACAATTTCCTAAATTAAAAATTCGTGTGTCCACCATCGCACATATTAACAGCGTAAATCGAGCAAAATTTTATGAAATGCTTGGGGCAAACGAGATAACTCCTGATGTAATGATAAACCGTGATTTCGTGACGTTGGAAAAGATGCAAAAAACCATAGGGTGTAAAATCGTTTTACTTTTGACTGATGGGTGTTTGTATCAATGCCCCTTTAGATATTATCATTATAATATATTGGGACATGCTTCTCAGACCCACCAACAATTTGAGCGTAATTATATCGATACCTGTATTTTAAATTGTAGTATTATCAAATTTTCTGATCCAACAGAAGTTATTAAAGCGCGTTGGATCCGCCCTGAAGATTTATCCCACTACGAAGCGATTGGAATTAATGATTTTAAAATAGCAGGGCGGCGCATGTCAACGCAATGGATTGTTAGAGCAGTAAAAGCATTCGCTTCCCGAGAATATAAGGGAAATCTTATAGATATTATTCAAGGATTTTCGATGTCATTTGGAGGTTTGGAACAGAAAGACCCAAATGTTAAATTAAGTGAAACTCTTGGAAAAGAATCTAAATCTAAGTTAATTATAGACAATACTAAACTCGATGGATTTATAGATTTTTTTAAAAAACAGAATTGTGTGGCTATGTGCAACGAATGTTCCTATTGCGAGGAATGGGCGAAAAAAGCAGTATTTTTGAATGAAGAAGAATCTACGCGCTATGTTGAATCTTTACAAGAGTATCTTAACGAAATTATTACGAGCCGCGCATTCGGAGTAATTTCAGCCAAAACTAAGGTAAAGAAAAAATCAGGTTTAACTTGGGATCCCGAAACTGAAAGAGCTTTTAACGAATTAATAAAATTATCACCCCCTCAATTTCAATCTATGGCAAGAATGGCAATATTCTCACTTGCGGAAGAAAAAGCAAAAAATAGAGCTTCACAAGAGGTTAATAACCAAGACATTATTGAAGCGTTCATAGAAGGAACTCCAGGTCCCTTTCAAGCAGAGATGAGGGAGGGTCTTAAAAAATACGGACTTTTGAACGATTAATTTATAATTTTTTTTATTTTTTTATTTCTTACCAGAGAAGGAGATAGTCCAAGTTTTAAAAAAATTTGATATCGTTTCGCATGCTGGTTTACGTGTACCGTCAGGCCGTACTAAACCGAATCCCTTTTCTTCAGTGTCTCTCCATTTATGAATGATTACTCCGTTTACAAATATATCTTTTTCAAGCAAGTTAAAGGCTTCTGAAAATGCTCGCGATTGTGCTGTTTCATCATATTTAAATTGTTCGAAATCCTCGTGATATTGAATAGGCATTGGCCCAACTCGTATCGTATCGGTGACTGTCTGAAAACCCAATTCCGAAACAATGACAGGTTTTTTAAAGGTCTTGAGATATTGAACATTTTGGCGGAATAGATGGGAGGCTCGAACGGATGGACTACCTTTTGGGGTTTTGATTTTTAACCCAGGTAAGACTTCGATGTACTTTAAAAACAAATCGCTGAAATAGAGGTTGCAGCATATAACATCAAAATGCTTCCAAGGGACGTTTCGAATTTCCCATGAACCAGCAGCATATGAAACCATCCCGTCATAAACTTCCCTTACTTTTTTACATAAATCTTCTAAATATCTAGTGAGCTTAGGCTTCTTTTTTCTAAATTTCCCCATCTTGGCAATGGGAGTGGCCCCCAGACCCGGGACCATTTCTAAACTAGAAGGGGCAAATTGCGAGAAAAATTCATCATTTAATCTATCCACATGACCAGATTTATCATCACTCAGTTCCAGAGTGAGCTCATTTCCGACGCAAAAAATATCGACTCCAGCCATTTGTGCCTTTTGGGCATGATCCAGGCAAAAATCTTCAAATTCCTCATAAGTGAGGGATTTATCTAGCTGAGGTTTGTCAAGCCCCCTAGGATAAACGTATTTTGGAGAAAGAATGACATTTAATCCGAGTTCTTTTGCCAATGACGCAAACTCATATACCCTAGTTTCGGGTCGCATGGCATCAAGCCGGATTGTGTTAATGTTCATTGTCTTTACAACTTGCTGAAGCTCGGCTTTAAATTCTTGAAGTGTCTTTGGAAACCACCCCATTGATTCATGCTGGAAATGAATACCTTTAAAAAGACCGTAGATTCCCGCAAAAGCATTGATTCGTTTTAATCCCTTGTTGATAAAGAGATCCATAAATCCCGGCAACATTTGAAAAGGTCTAGTCGCCCAACCACTCAGTTCAAGAACAGTGGTTTTTCGCTGATTTAAAGCTTTTAATATTTTATCAAGATTATGAACGTCATCAATATCAGGACCGACTAAATTGAAATATCTACCAATATGATGAATTGTATGTGCATCATCCCCTCCTAAAAGGAACATTTGTGGTCGTAAGTTCACGAGAGCAGAACACATATTGTTGAGGAAGGGGGGAAGATCCGCATGAAAAAATTCGATTCCATCAAATTTGAATTTAGTGATTTCTGCTATCCTTAACCCGCCGAAAGTTCTGAAAATCCCTTCAACGGGGTGGAATGGATGGGCAACTACAGCTAATCCTCCTTGCTCATGGATGGTCTCAATAATTTGTTTAATCGGGAGCTTTTCTTCTCCCTCGACAAGGATTTCAGTTTGTAATCCGTAACCGAGAACACAGCCATAATGACTATCCACTTCTTCAGCACACAAATAGCCACACTCTGGATAATTATCCTTGATATAGGCTTTTGCATATTCAGCCACTCGCATATTGTTATGATCGGTTAATGCAATCAGATTTACTCCAGCTTTGACGAGGGCATCAATAACCTCACGAAAATCAACACCATCTGAAAAATTAGTGTGATTATGAGAGGAAAAAACAACATAACCCTCATTTTTTAATTTTTTTAGCTCTTTTATGCTAATTCTTTTAACATTGTTTCCAGAATTAGTGTAAAAACTTGCCATGGGTAGATAATTACTTTCTTTCTTTATAAATAAAACTCACATCTAATAAAATAAGTTAAATGAAAATCAATGACATAAGTAATACAAAAATTTATCAGTTAAAATTAAAACAAGTTTTCTCGTTGGTTACTGTCATTTTCTTCGTTCATATACATTTCATATTTATCAGGACAAAACCTTATCCCACTTGGTTCTAGAATATGGATGATAGATTCTTTAAACTCCTTTTTATTCAACATCAATTTATTTTTTCCGTTTAATTCACGACTCTTCATATAATATCTAATTATATTGATACCATCTCGCACTGTATATGGCTCATCATGAATGTGAGCATTTTGCAAAAAATCCACGCAATATTCTAATATCTCTTGCGAAGTAAAAGGAACATTATAAGATAAAATATTAATCTCATCAGCTCTATTGGGAAATTCAACGAATATTTTAGGTTGTAAGCGTGATGAAATGTACTCAGGTATTTCATAAGTACTGCTATCGCTGTTCATCGTAACACATAAGCGAAAATCTGCATGTGCATAGATTCGAATGCCCGCAATTATTGAATCAACATATCGTCTTTTATCCATGAGCGGTGCTAATGATGCCCAACTCTTTTCAGACATTCGATTCCCCTCATCTAAGAGACAAACTCCTCCTTTAATCATTGCTGATACTAAAGAACTAGCAACATATGCTATTTTACTATCAGAAGAAATAACGGGGTTTATTAATAAATCCTCTGGGCGTGTATCCATTGTACATTGAAATATGTATACGGGTTTATTTAACCTCTTACCAGTAGCATATGCCAATGTCGTCTTTCCAACCCCAGGCTTTCCGAGTATTCTAGGATTTAAAGGAAAATCATTTTCGTCTACTATCATCCAAGCTGCTTTCAATTCATTGATTATATCCTCATTACCAACCCATTGCATATCAACATCTGCAGGTTCTGAAAGTATTACCTCAACATCAGAAATCGTAACTTTTTCCGTCATAAAATCACCGAGGATCCATTCTTAATTAGTTTATATTTAAATAATGAAAAATCGTTATAATATAGTTTTCTTTTCCTAATAAAAGTCAAATTAATTGTATGTAATGTTAACATGGACATTCTTGGTTTAACTTATATATAAAAATATCAGCTACTAAAATAGTATAAGAGAACATAAAGGCACATTTAACGAAAATGTCAGATGAAAAGGAACATCAATACATCTTGAAGCTTGTTTTATTGCGCGACCCCGCAGTTGGAAAGACATCGTTAATTAATCAATATGTAGATCATACATTTGAAACAGACTATCGGCCAACATTAGGAGCCAATATCATAGCTAAAGAAATAAAGATGGAAAAAATAAACGGCACTACCAAATTGATTATTTGGGATATAGCTGGCCAAAAAATTTATGATTTATCACGAAAAATGTTTTTTCAAGGATGTTCCGGAGCCTTTTTTATATATATTATTACAAGAGAATCAACCTTTGAACATATCGAAAATAAGTGATTACATGATTTCCAAAAATTCGGAAAAAATGAAGCTGCGTTCATTTTAATTGGAAACAAGACAGAATTAAAAGATTTGAGATAAATTGACAAAGAAAAAGGAGAAAAATTAGCAAATGATATGAATGCCACAGATTTTATTGAAACGAGTGCTAAATATGGAGAAAATGTTGAATTGGCCTTTCAAAAATTGATTAACCATGTTATATTAGATGAATAAGAATGCTAAATCTACTATCAACATTTAGGAGTACAGTAACTTCTCTTTTCAGTTATCTTGTCTAATCATCATGCCGAAAAATAAAAATAAAAAGGTTTGAAAAATTCTATAATTTTAAAAGTTTAACAACATAAGAATTTAACATATCCTATTATTTTTTCAAGCCATAAGATTGTTTTAAAAATAAAAAGAGGAAAACATTGAAAAGCAAAGAGACAACAGTTGGGCGAGTAATTGTCGCAAAAATCGAACCGAATGAAGATTTATTTGATGCTATTAAAGAACTAATAAAAAAACATAAAATAAAATCAGGATTAATAAATGTTATTGGTGCCTTAAAACAATTTACAATCGGATATTTCGATATTGAAAAGAAAGAATACCATTTTAAAACTTTTGATGAAGGTATCGAATTAATATCATGTATGGGCAACATAGCATTTAAAGATAATGAACCAATTATTCATCTACATGTTTCAGTCGGTAAAGATGATTATAGTATTATTGGAGGCCATTTAAGTCAGCCAAGTATAGTCTCTATCACTGCTGAAGTTTATATCTATGAAATAACTCACACTATCACTCGAGCTAATGATCCACAATTTGATTTATCCTTGTTAGATTTATAAAATGAGGTAATTAAAATGGCGGACGTGCAAATGAAGCAATGGTCCTTTAAGATATTAGTATTAGGGGACATGGCAGTAGGAAAAACTTCATTAATCAATCAATATATAGAACATACATTTTTAGAGGACTACAGACCCACACTTGGGGTAAATATTATATCAAAAGATATTGAAATTGAACAGATAGGATCTTTAATTCGTTTAATTTTTTGGGATATTGCCGGTCAAGATAAATATGAAAATTGTAGACAATCATATTATGAAGGTTGCACCGGAGTGTTACTTGTGTATGATATTACAAGACACGATACGTTTATAAATGTTGAATCGAAATGGCTGAGGGACATTCTAAATAATATCAAAAAAAAATGTGATTTCATCTTAATAGGAAATAAGGTTGATTTAAAAGATAATAGAGTAGTAAGTTATGAAGAAGGTAAAGGATTGGCAAATAAGATCAATGCAATTGATTTTTTAGAGACAAGTGCTTTAAATGGCGAAAATGTGGAAAAAGCATTTTTAAGATTAATCCATCGTATCTTAAGCCAATATGGAGAAGATTTTGAAATTGATTAATCAAGGATAATAACTCAAAAATCAAAAATTAAAGAAATTAGAGCAGACATGATTGGTGATTATAAAGGAGAAGTAAATAATAAGGTTCTAATAGCATTAATGCAGGCTTATCTCGATGTTTTAGACTATGATGGGCTCAAATCCATATTGAGAGAAGCAGAATTGTTAGAGTTGAAAGATATAAGAGATATTAATTCAAATAAGTTCATAGATTTCTTCTCCTTTAAGAAAATTATTTCAGCGCAAAATTGTTTGCTATTTGGATGTTATAATTTATTATTTGAGATTGGAAAAAAGTTTTCATTTTATTTATTCCCTTACGGAAAAAACTTTGAAGAGGTTATCAAAGAAATAAATTATTTAATGAAAACTAACTGGAATATCGAAATTTTAGACAAGAGCGAAAATTACATGACTAATGAACTAGAAACCATAACTCTAGAAATTCAAAATTGCCTATTTTGTTCTGAGGTTGGAGTTCCGTGCAATTTTATCGTTGGATTTTTAGTGCATAGTTTAGAAAAGTCATTACCATCTAATAGAGAAATTACCTTCTCAGGGTTAAGAGACCCTCATGACCCTTCACATAATAGTTTTATCTTAAAATTAATATTAAAAATAAAAGAAAAAAATTAAATATAACATAAAACAATATTATAAATCACAAGCTTAGGAATGTGAAAAATGTCGGAAGATGTAAAAGAGTTTGTCTTTAAAATTGTTATCCTTGGAGATGCTGCAGTAGGTAAGACCAGCTTGATAAATATGTACATTGAGCAAAGTTTTTCAGAAGATTATAAGCCCACTCTCGGCGCAAACATAATTCGTAAGGATGTAAATGTAGAAAAGATCAACGCAAGCGTCCGACTAATTATGTGGGACCTAGCTGGCCAGGAAAAGTATAATGTCATAAGATCCATGTATTTTCAAGGATGTGTTGGTGCCCTTTTAGTTTATGATGTTACACGAAATAGTACTTTTGAGACTATAGATTCAAAATGGTTAAAGGATTTCAAGAAATATGTTAAAAAAGAGGGTACATATATACTTATAGGCAATAAAATCGATTTAAATGATGAACGAGTTGTATCTACTGAAGATGGCGAGAAATATGCTAAAGAGATTGATGCCAGCGATTTTATAGAAACCAGTGCAAGATACGGTGAAAATGTAGAACAAGCATTTAGTAATTTAGTGAATCAAATTTTGAAAAAATTAGGCGAAATTGAGTAAAATTTCATTTTAATATTATAGATATCTCATTTTTTAATACTATAATGAAAAAGTTTTTTAAAAATATAGCTAAGTTAATGTTAACTTAATTATGAAAGAATTATCTCAGAAAGTGGCAAAAGCCCCTAAATCAAAAATTCGAGAGTTATTTGATCTAGCATCAGGTAGATCTGACGTTATTAGCCTTGGAATAGGTCAACCTGATTTTGCTACACCAGACCCAGCAATACAAGGAAATATCGAAGCGTTAAAACAAAATATTACAACATACGCACCCACTAGGGGTGTTCCTGAATTATTACAATTACTAGAAAGCAAGGTTGCTAAGGTTAATGATATTCAAGCAAATTGGAAAGAAAATATAATCCTTACAAATGGCGGTTCAGGAGCAATAACTCTTGCGTATGCTTCAATATTTAACCCCGGTGATGAATTAATCGTCTCTTCTCCAAATTTCGTGTCCTATTATTACTGTGGGATTTTCTTTGGAGTGAAAGTAATTGAAATAGAGAGAAATAATGATTTTAGTCCTAATATTGAAAAAATAAGGAGGACAGTAACCGATAAAACTAAAGCAATCCTTATAAATTCTCCAAATAATCCCACTGGTTATGCTTTAGAAAGGAAAGAATTAGAAGAATTAGTTGACATTGTTATAGAAAACGATTTATACTTGATAAGTGATGAGGTCTACGAGAATTATATATATGATGGATTGAAACAGGTTAGTCCTGCCTCTTTAGACGGGATGTTTGAGCGTACAATAACTTTAAATGCAATGTCTAAGCTCTTTTCTGCGACGGGATTTAGATTAGGTTATGTTGTTGCGAATAAAGAGATAATTGATTTAATTTCCGTTTATACAACCTACACGGTTGCTGGCACAAACCATGCTGCTCAATACGGATTTATAGAAGCACTTAAAATGGATACCCGCTTTTTTGAAGATATTTTACAGCAATTCGATGAAAGAAGATTGCTTGCATACAATCGGTTAAAGGAGATAGGTTTTGATGTCGTTAAACCAAAAGGTGCATTTTATCTCATGCCTTCTGCTAAAAACTTCAATATGACGGGCACAGAATTTTCGAGGGAAATTATAAAAAGCAAGGGAGTTGCAATTGTACCCGGAGATATTTTCGGTTCTTACTCGAATGATAAGTTGAGAATTTCTTATGCGACTGAATTAGAAAAACTTAAGGAAGCCATGGATAGAATTGAAGACTTTATCAAGAATATTTAAATTACATTATAAATGTCTCAATTTTTAACCGTTTTCCCTTACATTTTAAAAAAAGAGTCTAAAAAATTTTAGACGTAATCTACTTCAATATGAGTTTTTGGCAACATTTCTGCCCCTTTACTAGTTACTAACGTGGGTGCTTCCAGCCTCAAGCCGCCCAATCCCGGTCTGTTAAACACTATTGCCGCCACTTCGATCATATTCTCTTCAAAGACCATATGACCCCACTCTTTCCCGGGCAGGACCATTGGCGTGGACTCGTTCCCAATACATCCCAACGAATGTCCAATTCCGAAGAATAAATCATTTCCATAACCCTCTTTATCTGCAACTCTACGAACTGCTTCGTAACATTCATCAAACGTGATGCCTGGTTTCATATTATCGATGAGGGTGTAGCATAACTGCTCATATACATCATTAAATTTCTTTAATTCCGGAGGACACTTCCCGAGCACGTAATTATGGCTTAGATCTCCTAAATAGCAGCCGTATTCGCTGTGTAAATCGACCAATAAAGATTCGCCTTCTTCAACCTCTTTGTTGGTTGCGGGAGTACAGCCGTTAAACGTCCAGCTTGCTCGGTAACCAGATCCGATTTCCTGATTCCCGGTAAAAGTCCATTCATAATTACTTCCTGCTCTTCTCATTGCAAGAGTTCCGATCCCCGCAATCTCGTTTTCAGTAAAAATCTTTCCAGCTGGTCGCTCACTTAATTCCTTTTTAACCGCAATTTGCCCTATATCTGTAATTTCACTTGCTTTACGCAGCATCGCAATTTCTTTGGGTTCTTTTATAAATTGTATTCTCTCTGTTTTCATATTAAAATCAACGAAGCTGCATCCGGGGAATACTTTTTTAAGTAGTTCTGCTTCTGTGTAGGAGAGCATTTGCCCTGTAACACAAATATCTATTCCTAATTCGACACCAATTCTCGGGGGAGAGCCTTTTGGATCGTAGACTCCTGCCTTTTTTGCTGCCGATTGAATTTTTTTTTCCCAGTAAAACCCTTTCATTGGACCCCAGCCACCTACTTCAAGAACGCCCTCAGCTTTACACCTTTCTACATCAAGAAGCACCGTAAAAAGTATAGGTTCTCCTGCACCTTCCTTTGGTAAAAAAATTGCACTTTTCCATGGCACGAAACAACCAGCAAGATAAGTCATGGACTTTACTCGTGTTAGCACGCAAAAATCTAGATTAAGCTCTTCCATCGCAGCTTGATATTTCTTTATATGCCCTTTCCAATCAATTTTGATTTCACTCATTTAGTATATCTCCTCTTAATTTAATTAACTGAGATTGTTATAACATTTGATAAAAAGCTTTGTTATATTTAATATTGTTGTTTGGAAAAATAAAGCTTAAAAATTATTAGGATAGGGAATACAATAATGTATCTTCGAGGAAAAATTGTTAAATCTACTCTAAAAAAATTATTTTGTAATAATTATATCAAATTGTTAAAGTGTGCCTAAAACTTTATTGAATGCATTACCTAATCTTACAGTACGGGGATCACTGGGAATCCCATGTTTCCAGATCATGTTATTCATGGTATATGCAAAGCTTGTTTTAGCATCGGGATCCATAATTAGAATTGAGCCGCCCCATCCACTCCAATAAAATGCACGAGGATTTGGACCTAATTCTATCTCCTTACTGTTAAGACCAAAACCTAAACCAAAGCGAACTGGATAAAGGAGGACTAAATCTGTATCATAAATTTGCTCTTCTAATGCTTTATTAATTGTATTTGACGATAATAATCGTACATTATCAATTTCACCTCCACAGGCTAATGCAGCTCCTATTCTTGCAAGAGATCTAGCATTTCCATGACCATTAGCCGCAGGTATCTCTGCAGCACGCCAAGCACGAGTAAGAGACTGTTTGACTGATGGCGCAGGATTTACCAATGTTCTCATTGCTACTGAGCCAGGTTCAAAACCCCATTCTGCAAGTTGAATCAAGTCAAACTCGGGAGGAATAAGTTCGGCAACACGAGAATCATGTTCTTCTGAGAAACCTATATTAAAATCAGCATTGAGGGGAATAGCTACTTCTTCTCTAAAATATGTGCCAAGCGATTTACCCGTAACTCGTCTAACTAATTCTCCTAATAGATAACCATGAGTAAAAGCATGGTATCCACTCTTAGTTCCTGGCTCCCACCATGGTTTCTGTGCCGCAAGCGTGTTCACAACCTTATTCCAATCATATAAGGTCTTAGTTCTCATCTTTTTTTCAAAACCAGAAAGTCCAGATGTGTGGCTTAATATATATCTTACAAGTATCTTTTCTTTCCCTGCTTGAGCAAATTCTGGCCAGTATTTTGCTACAGGAACATCAAGGTCTAGTAGCCCACGATCTACACACATTAAAGTGCATAATACAGTGATAACTTTTGTTGTCGAAAACACATTTACGATAGTATCGCGTTCCCAAGGAATCGTTTTGGAAGTATCAGCATAGCCAGCCCACATGTCAACTACGAATTCGCCATCAATTGTCGCTGCAAACGAAGCACCAACCTCCAAATCATCCTCAAAATTTTTTAAAAAAGCTTCTTTAACTGTTTCAAATCGTTCGTCACAATAACCATGTATTTCCACTTCTTTTAACACTTTTTTCGCCTTTTTTGTAATAGACTGATTTGGTAATTACTATATTAACGGGTATTTATATAAATATTACGATTCCTAATCAGTTATAGAACTATTATATTCATGAAAAATTAAAGTGGTATAAATAATGTAAGAAAAATATCGTGGAACTTTCCTAAAAACTTGCTAAATTAATTATTTATAAAAATCAGCTTTAGATTCTTTTATGTTTCTTGATTCAGTAATTTGTTTTGCCATTTGTAGATATCTTTCAATAATTTGCTGTGACAATGTTGATTTAATTTTTTCCATGGCCATTTCAAAATGTTTTAATTCAATTTTGTCTAAATCATCCATTTTTTCTCTTATGGCAACCATACCTGCTTCTCGGCATAGGTTCTCTAGATCTGCTCCGCTATAGCCCTCTGTATTTTGAGCAATTTTATCAAGTTTGATATCCTCTGATAACGGCATTGTTCTTGTATGGACTTTTACTATTTTTAATCGTGCCTCATAATCAGGGGCAGTAATAAATAATAACCGATCAAATCGTCCTGGTCGTAATAAAGCCGGATCTACCAAATCAGGTCTATTTGTGCTGGCAATAATGACAATCCCCTCCCTATTTTCTATACCATCCATTTCCACAAGTATTTGATTTACAATAGAATCATATATATGTGTACCTTGATGTTCGCCTCTACCTGCACTAATTGCATCGATTTCATCGAAATAAATAATTGAAGGAGCAGCTTGTCGTGCTTTCCTAAATATATCTCTCATGGTTTTTTCCGATTCTCCAACCCATTTGGAAAATATCTCAGGCCCTTTCACTGTAATAAAATTAGATCGGCTTTCCGTGGCAACAGCTTTAGCAAGTAAGGTTTTTCCGCAACCTGGCGGACCAAATAAAAGAATTCCATTCAATGGTCGTATTCCGGCTTTCTTAAATAACTTAGGATATAATAATGGCCATTCCACGGCTTCATTTAATTCTTGTTTTGTGTCTTCTAAACCCCCAATATCATCCCATGAGACATTAGGAATCTCGATCATAACCTCTCGCATGGCTGAGGGTTCTATCATATTAATAGCTTGTATAAAATCTTCATTCTTAATTTTTAATTCTTGTATAATTTCACCGGGGATGGGCTCATCTAGATTTATTTTTGGCAAAATCCTTCTTAATGAAAACATAGCAGCTTCTCTACTCACAGCCATTATATCAGCACCTACAAAACCATGTGTTATTGCAGCATAATGATCTAAATCTACATCCTTCTCAAGGGGCATACCTCTAGTATGGATTTGAAGGATCTCCTTCCTCCCTTTTACATTAGGAACCCCAAATTCAATCTCTCTATCAAATCTTCCGGGTCTTCTTAAAGCTTGATCAATTGAGTTAATTCTATTGGTTGCTCCAATACAAATAACTTCTCCTCTCCCTCTTAGACCATCCATTAATGAAAGCAGCTGAGAGACAACTCTTCTTTCGACCTCTCCAGTAACATCTCCTCTTTTTGGAGCAATAGAATCAATTTCATCTATAAATATTATTGAAGGAGCATTGTTTTCGGCTTCTCTAAATATTTCACGAAGTCGACCTTCACTAGCCCCGTAAAATTTACTCATTATTTCGGGGCCGTTAATCGTTATAAAGTAAGCATTTGACTCTTGAGAGACCGCTTTTGCTATTAAAGTCTTTCCTGTACCAGAAGGACCGTGAAATAATACTCCCTTTGGAGGATCTATATTTAGTCTATGAAATAATTCAGGATGTTTCAAAGGTAATTCAACCATTTCTCGTATCCTTTGAATCTCATCACTTAATCCCCCGACGTCATCATATGTTACAACCTCCCCAGAAACATTGAGCACTGCAACTCTTTTGTTAATTTTAATTCGCGTAGTACGGGAAATTCGAACTACTTTATTTGAAGGTCTCGTATTTTCAACAATAAGTCTTAATGTGCCAATCGTAGGCTTTCCAGCCCCGCCCTTGAAAAAAGGAAGCATTTTCATAATTTCATTCATAGGATTATCTGAATCAGGTGTCTCTTGAAAAGTTCCGTATACATCCAAAATATCTCCAATGACAACTGGTTTATCAATTAATTTTCCTTTTATTGCCTCCCGTTGTCTTTTTACATCAATGTTAGGTCTTGTTGGAGTTAAAATAACTTCTTCAGCATTAAATACATTAGCTATTTGAATAGTAACAAATTCTCCAATTGTTGCACCTGCATTCAATCGCTGTATGCCATCGATTCTAATTATCCCTTTTCCTCTATCAGCGATACTTGATACCACAATTCCAGTGGTCTTTTTCTTTCCTCTAATTTCAATGATATCACCAGTGGCTAAGCCAAGTTCAGTTATCATGTCTTGATCTATATAACATAAACTACGCCCACTTCTATTTTTTTCTAATCTTTCGATTCGAAGTTTTGCACTCTTCTTTTTACTATTTTCTGTAGACATTTTTAAAATCATTTGAAACTTAATAGTCAATAAAATAAATTGTTTTTATTCAAAATAAATAAGTAAATACTGGTTTATTTTCTTTTTCTTTATTTTTTATTATGAATATTTCCAAGAATCCTTATGATATTTTTATGTTTAACTTCTTCTCTAAATACTCCTTGAAAGTCCTTGATATTAGGGTCTTATCTAAAGATTTGTTCCGATTCGTTTTTACATATAACTTTCTGTATTTGAGAATTTGGTTTTTTAAAGGACTGAATTCAGAATTCTTCAATATTTCACCTACTATTGTTCTAGTTATTTTATCTAACATTTCATTATATAGATCTGAAGACTGTGCTAATTTTCCCCCCTCCTTTTCCCGCCCATACAAATTCTCTCTATCATGAGTGAGTTTGTTCAGTAAATTTTCAAAAATTTCATTAAAACTTTTTACTTCAGACAAGTTAATTGATGCAATTGGGTAATCCCATTTATATTTATCAAAATTATCAAATTTGCGAGCAATTTTTTTAATAACATTATCTGGAAGTATTTTACCCCTTTTCTCATTCCATTTTAAGCAGATTTCAAGCGGAGTAGAGATGTGAATTATGAAAAAATTGAGATTTAATCCCTCCGTTATAAGCTTTAAATCATGTCTCATGCTAGAATAATAGTTTAAATCATCAGAAATTACTATAAAACCTTCTTTCAAACCTTTCTCAATTTCGTCTAAATTATATTTTCTAACTAATTGCTCTTGTTGAAAATCAAATTCATCTGGAGTAAGAGCACTTCTAATCTTATCTGGATCAATTATTTTTATTGTAAAATGATCTCGTTTTTGCTCAATGAATTTTTTAAATTTTTTAGCAAAGGTGGTCTTACCTGATGCTGGTAATCCTACTAAGCAAATTAAAAAATTTTTTTTCACCAAGTACTTAATCAACTTAATTTTTTATTAATTCCCTTTTCTTCTGTCTTGGATAGGATTTAATTTCAACTTCTCTTTTCATTGCAGACTTTCGATCAGTAAAAGTTTCAAAATATTTCAATTCAACTTTTTTACTGCGACAATATTTGGCTCCTTTCCCATTTCTATGTTCGCTCAACCTCCTATGAAGGTTATTAGTATATCCCGTATAATAGCTCTTCTTTCCTTTCTTACCACTCACTTCTAAAATATAAACGTAAAAAACAGACATTAATTATCCACTATTTTAAAAATAATCTTTGTTATATTTATTTTTTTAGAAGATCTTTCTAATTTGAAATTTCATCGTAGTTAAAATTCATTAAAAAAGATATATGGATAATACGATTGCTTAATTAAGTATATATAAATTGAATTTATTATATGTATGAAATTGTATTTTAATAACATACGATTAGTTTTTCGGTGAAACAACATTCCTACGGGTATTTTCTTGATTAAATGGGATCAAGTGATCGGGGGTACAGTTTACCTTAAGTATCCCGAAGATTTAGAAATTTCAGAGAATGTTATCCAACAAATTCAAATTTCCCATAATTTCGCTGAATCCTACATTATAACAGAAGAAAAGGATTGGAATTCTGTCTCATTTTATAATCCCGAGAAGGAGATAGTCATAGTTTTAGTATTAGATAAATATGATGAGGGGAATGATTATCTAATAGTTCTTGAAGAGTTTAACAAGGAACTTGATTCATATCCAAATGAAGATGATCTAAAAGCTCAACTAAAAAGGATTTTTCAATTCAGTTTAAATGTGTTTAGGACGAGAGACGAGGTTATTGCGAAATTAAGCAATGAAGTAGCTCATTTGAAAATGAAAGTATATGATTTAGAAAAAAAATTTGAGAGAGCTATTACTTCAGATCATTTAAAAGTGAAAAGTAGAATTCTATTTTTACTTGCCATGCATGAT
>JAHQWS010000284.1 GCA_029856295.1 Promethearchaeia archaeon | reverse complement strand
GTGTAATTGCTAATTTTTTACCATATTTAGATATATTTAGCAAGCCCGATGGTTTAACAGATTTAATTTTAAAACCGTTACCTCCCCCAAAGGAGGATGCTGAAAATGCCGCGCCCGCCGCATTCGGGGAAGCACCCATAGAAGATTTATTAGAAGAAAAATGTCCCCTCTATAATAAAGATCAAAAACAATGCCTAATTTACGAAAATCGTCCATTAAGCTGCCGTACTTATCCACTCGAGTTTGATGGCAGAAACTTTAGCGTAGTTGATGTTGATTGTCCGGGTATTGGTGAAGAAGGAATGACGAAAGAAGAACTAAAAGAGATGAGGGAAACGGCAAAATTAATGAATTATGAACTTACTCGTATGAGAATTGCCTTACCGGTATTAAATCAGATAATTTCAAGCAATTTCATGAAAATGTTGATGAAACAACAGATGGACGCTATGAGTAAGATGAGTGACGAAGACAAAGAAAAACTAGATGAGATATTCAAGAAAGAACAAGAAGAAGCTCAACAATAATAATTTTTATTTTTATTTTAATTATGGATATTAAAGAACTTAATATCAAAGACTCCAAAATTATATTAAAACAGGGCGACATCACTGAATTAAATACGGATGTAATAGTTAATGCAGCTAATGCTCAGTTAATTATGGGAGGAGGGGTTGCTGGAGCTATTCGTAGAAAAGGAGGGCCTGCTATTCAAGAAGATTGTAATAAAATAGGGGGGACTTTTGTCGGAGGCGCAGTTATTACTACAGGTGGAAATTTGAAAGCCAAGCATGTTATTCATGCTGTTGGTCCGAGAATGGGTGAAGGAGATGAGGACAACAAACTTAAAAATGCGACATTGAATAGTCTTAAACTAATGGATGAGCATCAATTAAAATCAATTGCATTTCCCGCAATATCCACAGGAATTTTTGGCTTTCCAATTGATAGATGTGCAAAAATAATGATAATGACAGCGAAAGAATATTTGAGTATGGACACTCAAATCGAAGTTGTAATTTTCTGCTTATATTCAAAATCGGATTTCGAAGTGTTTGAAAAAGAATTGAAGTAGTAAGAAAGAATAGTTTTCTAAAATTTTTTAATTATTTTGACTTTGAACGGCTCATGGATTTGGAATTGCTTTTTTATTAAATCCTCTATTTCGCGCTTAATTTTTAATAATTGAAAATCATCATAGATATAGTCAGTCTTGAACTCAGTTTTAATCAAAATATCTACATAGCGGTCCTCATCTGTAATTTCCAAGGCTGATAAGACCTTTTCTAATTCCTCCATTCTTTTTTTCCTTTCTTGTTCTCTACGTTTGATGTCAAATTCATCTGGCTTTTCTAGCTGGGCACCTTGTCTGAAGAAATCAATAAGTCCTCTCATTAGTTCCTCACGTAATTTTGGTGTATCCCAATAACTAGGAACTGATCTTCCTGTCCCTAATTGAGCTTCTGGAGCTAAATAAGGTTCTTTCGCGCTCAACAGTTTTATTGCTCGCGCTGTTGCCATGTAAGCAGTAAGCATGTTTCCTTCAGGTCTTACACGAGCAATTATTTTTCTATCTTCATCTTTTGCTCCAATTATATGCCCCTCTTGAATTGATGTCGCTACTAATCTTTCTTGTGTTGATTGCAAAATTGAATATTTTTTACCGGCTACAGTAAGTGCTTGACCGTACATAGAGTCCCAAATAGATATAATTTTACCAATATCTTCACTAATATTCCAATTTTCTGTCGAATATACTAAATTGTCTCGACCTTCAATGATCGCTACTGCTTCTATATCAGGTTCAGATTGTTTTAAATTTCCAACCATATTTGAATAATCTACTTCCATTTTAATTTTCATCCTCTTTAATTGACTTTGTAATATAATTAAGATTGCCCGTTATTAAAAGTTAATATTTCTATTTAAAAAATGAAAATTGTATAATTTCGAAAAAAAAAAGGGTAAAATAAAATTCTAATTTGATTAAATGGTTAATCTGCTATTGCCCCGATAATTCCAATAATTACTAAAACTACGCCCCCGACGATCCCGATGATGTCTATCCACCAAATGATAGTATTAGTAGCGAAAAAAGCCGGATACACAACAAATAAAAATATTAAACCACCAACTACTAATGCAATGCCCATTATGACACTCCATCCATACCATTCTTCTAAAAAATCTCCCATAAATTTCACCTCTTTCTAAAAAGATATTGTTTTTTTTTTGATAGAATTATAGACTCGTTAAACCTATAAATATATTATTATTTATAATGGCTGAAAAATACTTATAAAAAGGATTAGCACTGATATTTATTATATACTAAAATTTTTCATAAGGAGATTAAAAAACTTGGAGATTTCAAAATATAAGAAACCCTTAATTTTATTCGGATTTTATTCTGCTTTTATTGTGATAATTTTTTTGCTTCTTGAACCTCTCAGAGGAAATCAAGATTTTTCTCCACTTATACCAGGAGTAGGTTTTCTTGAGGTAATAATTTTGTTTCTTATCTTATATCCAATATCTGCAATAATAGGTGTATTTTTTGGTTATCTCTTATCACCGCTTTTTCTCTTTGCCCATAAAAAGACAATTGGAATACATATGATTTATG
>JAHQWS010000283.1 GCA_029856295.1 Promethearchaeia archaeon | reverse complement strand
ATCAATATATCACTGAATTTATTATAGTTTTGAGAAAGAATTCTCTTTTGAGAATTATAAATTATTAGAGAATTAAATATATATTTAGGGGTGTTAAATGTAATTGATATTTCTATGTTGTTAATTATATTATATACAGTTTTAGTATTATTTTTATATATCCTTATTGCATGTACAGTTGGAACCATAAAGAAAAATTGGGGAACTATGGATATTTTTTACGGACCTGCTTATTTTCTTGTTGCATTTACTAGCCTTTTTTTCACGTACACAGAAACCGGAATGGTTTCAATTCGTCAAATTATTGTAACAATTCTAGTTCTATTGTGGGCTCTAAGGCTTGCGAATTATGTACATATTAGAAATAAGGGTAAACCAGAAGATCGTCGATATGCCTTAATGCGAGAAAGGTGGAAAGAAAAAGGGATGAATCTCTTTTTAAGAAGTTTTGCTAAAATATATTTATTCCAAGGATTAGTAATTTTTATCGTTGTTTTTCCTACCCTCTGGATAAATAGCAATGAAAATCCACAAATCTCTAGTCTATTAGATTTTGCAGGAATAACTTTATGGGTCGGTCTTATCATATGGGTAATTGGCTTTTATTTCGAATCTGTTGGAGATTGCCAACTTTATAAATTTCTTAAAAATCCTAATAGAACAAAAAAAGTCATGGATGAGGGATTATGGAAATATACTCAACATCCCAACTATTTTGGAGAGGTCACTATGTGGTGGGGCATATTTATAATAGCTTTAGCGATTCCCTGGGGTTTTATTACCATTTTCGGGCCTGTTTATATAACTTTTCAAATAATTAATGTATCAGGTGTGAAATTATTAAATAAAATCCATGAAGGTGATGATGAATTTGCTGAGTACCGAAAAAGAACTAGCACATTTATACCCTGGTTTCCAAAGAAAAATAAAAAATAATTTTTTTTGTTTTTAATTTAAAGGTTCTAAAAACAGATAAAATCGATGGAAATTAAATAAAAAAAAGGTTTTATTATTTATATAGGGGATCTGCTTCTTGTAGAGCTCTTCGCTGTACTTTACCCAAAATATTTTTAGGAACCTCATCAATAAATTCAATTAATTTTGGTACTTTCCATCCTGTTATATATTCTGTCATCCATACCCTAAGTTCTTCTTCAGTCAGCGTACCGACATATTCTGGTTTGATTACAACCCAAGCTTTAGCTATTTCTCCTACTTTTCCTTCCGGATCGGGTAAACCCGCAACAGCAGCTTCGCTTACTTTTTTATGCTTCATAATCATAGTTTCTATTTCTGTAGGAAAAACAGAATGACCTGCAACTTTAATTAATTGTTTTTTTCGATCTCTAAGAATAACTGTTCCATCTGGAGCCATAAATCCAATATCACCAGTGCGTAACCAAACTTTTCCATCCCATTCTTGCAATGTTGCTTGAGTCTCTTCGGGTTGATCTAGATAACCTTTCATTACTTGCGGTCCGCAAATGCATAATTCTCCCGTATATTGTTCTCCATATTTGGAATCCTGCAGTCCATCGGCAATTGGTCCGTCTTTCAAAGTTAAAGCATCAGCGGGCCAAATACCCCAATCAGTTCCTGTTATAGGCATACCAATTGGTCCTGTCGGACTTTCTCCAAATAAATTACCAGCACCTACAACCGGAGATGCTTCACTTAATCCATACCCTTCAACAAGTCTTCCTCCTGTATGCTCAACAAATGCATCTCTTACAGGACGATGTAAAGGTCCTGCGCCTGAAATACAGAGTTTCAATTTTCCAAATAGATCCGGAAATTTTTGAAGATTTGGATAATCCGCAATTCTTTTAAATAAAATTTCTGCACCCGCATATAAAAGACCATTGGGGACCTCAATTTCATTAATCTCTTTTAGAAATTCGCCTGTTTCAGGAGGTCTGGGAAACAACATTATAAAGCCAGCCAATGCAATACTAGTATTCATACATGCTGTCATTCCAAAAGAATGAAAAAGGGGAAGAGCTGCGATATCTCCAACACCGGGGTCTTCACCACCAAACCATAGCATACACTGAATTGCATTGGTAACTATATTAAAATGAGTAAGTATTGTAGCTTTAGGGATACCTGTTGTACCCCCTGTCATAATATATGTTGCTGTATCATTAATTGGATCAATTTTCACATTAGGTAAATTAGGAGTTGTTTCCAAGAGATCTAAAAACTTGTACGTTTTAGGAAAATCAACTTTTCCCTTAGGTATCTTCCCAATCAGCTTACCGATGAACTTAATAGCACCAGAAAGTCCAGATGCTAAATCTGCTATGTTAGTAGAAATTACGAATTCAATTTGAGTCTTATGTAAGATGGGTTTAATTAATTCTTTATACAATGCATCAAGGGTTATTAGATATTTAGTTTTAGTAATTTCAATATGATGTAACACTTCAAGTGGTTTATACGTAGGATTAATACCTGTAGCAATAGCGCCAATTTTCAATGCGCCATAAAATGCAATGACATATTGAAAACTATTTGGTAAGAGCAAAGCTACGGTCTCTCCTTTTTTCACTCCCAGATTATGAAGGGCAGTCCCAAAAGAATCAATAGCTTTACCTGCCTCTTCGTATGTCATCCAAGAACGGAGAAACCACATCATTTTTTTATTAGCATGCTCTTTTCTCTGCCTTTCAAAAAATTCCCCTGTATTTATAATTTCAAAGTTATAGTTGCGGGGAGTTTTATCAGGCCACCATTTTTTAAACCATGCTTTTTCTTCATTAACTTGCCATTCTGACATATTTTTTCACTTTTAAAATCTATATAAGTGGAATTCAACATAGTACATAAAAATTATTAATGGAATTAGAAATTATAATTTCATACTTATTATCTTATTTAGCATTGGTACTATATTAATTTATAAAAATTGTAGGATAAAATTTGATCAGATTATATGAATAGGATATCTCCCATACTTATCTAACATGTCTCTCATAGCCAGAAAATTTTCCAGTTTAATTGCTGGATTTATACTATGGCCGGAGCTTAAAATTAAACCCCCTCTGGGTGCAATTTCTTTAAGTAATTTTTTAGTGTAATTTCGAATGGTCTCTGGATCCTTATCTGCAAGATCTTGGGGTGACACATTTCCTACAAAAGTGATTTTATCACCATATTTTTCATTTAGCTTAAAAATATCGTATTCAGGATTTGCTGTTGTAGGTTCGATTGGATGAACCGCGTCAACACCACATTTGATAATATCTTCAAAAACTTTTTCAATATCACCACAACTGTGCAGGATGAATTTTAATCCACCCTTATGAGCCGTATCACATATGCGCTTCAGCCAAGGAAATACATAATTCCGATAATTTTGAGGGCTCATGAATGGTCCTCCTTTATATCCATAGTCATCACACATGATAATTACCCCGTTCTCTCCCCATTCAATTAATCTTTTAACTAACTCTATAGTAAATTTACCTCTATTATCGAAAACTTTCTTGATATTTTCTCTTTGAGCTAGTAAACGACTAAAATTTTCTAAGCCAAATGCCTCCCAAGTCATTTCCATCATGCCAAAAATCATTGGGGCGATGTGTACTTTTCCGGCAAATTTTTCCTCAAGACGTTTAGCTTCCTTCTGAATTTCTTCCCTTCTTGGATCATCAGGATCTAAAGGAGGAAAATTTTCAAAATCTTCAAAATCTTTTATAGCTCCTCCCATATAATACACAATATCCATTTTATCAGCAGGATTTAGTTTAAAATGATTAATTCTTCCATATTCATCTACAAAACCATCTTTATTGAATAATTTGGGAAATAAAGCTATAGGTGAGGGAACGAGATCTATCCCAATTCGCCTATATAATTTGACAACATTTGGTAAACCCATCTTAAAAGCATTGATTTCACCCATTAACTTATTAAATTGCTTACTATTTTCAAATTTCATATCATAAACGGTTTTATAAGACTGACCAGCACCTAATAGCCCATATTTAACTTTAAAATGCTTACACACGGCTAGATTGTCAATAGATGCCTCGAAAGATGGCACAAAATCAGGTTCTTCATGACTAATTGCCTTAATAATTCTTTCACGGGCAGTCATTTTCTCCATTTTTCAAACCTCAACATTACTCATTATCGCCTATAGAGTGGACCTAGAGCCATACAAGCCCGAAAGTCAGCACTTTCCAAATCATTTGTTCCGAAAGCATTCCATGCACTTGGTCGAAATATACTTTCTTCGCCTATATTATGCATGCAGACAGGAATTCTGAGCATAGAAGCGAGTGTAATTAAATCTGCACCGATATGACCATAACATAACGATCCATGGTTGGCACCCCAATTATTCATTACATCATAAACACTTCTAAAGGCACCCTTCCCTGTTAATCTTGGAGTAAACCAAGTTGTTGGCCAAGTAGGATCAGTACGCTCATTAAGAATTTCGTGAATTTCTTTTGAAAGATCTACTGTCCAACCCTCTGCAAGTTGTAAAACGAGTCCTAACCCTTTTATGATGTTTACTCTTGACATGGTTATTGGCATTCCACCTCTTGTAAGAAAATTTGTAGAAAAACCCCCTCCCCTAAAATATGGAACTGTGGCAGCATGCCAGGTAGTAGATTCACAGCACTTCATTACTTCTTCTTCCGAAATTTCCCAAAAAGGTTTTAATGCTGGAATTCCATTTATTTCTTGTTGCCCCGTTCCGTCCAT
This sequence comes from Promethearchaeia archaeon, assembly GCA_029856295.1. GTDB lineage: Archaea > Asgardarchaeota > Lokiarchaeia > Sigyniarchaeales > SOKP01 > LW40-45. Next base: position 15,314 of record JAHQWS010000283.1, on the reverse strand, counting down.
CGCTGCTGGTCCTGAGTTAATTAAATGAATGATTCCATCCTTAGCGGTGCCTGTTAATTCTTTACCACTTACCCGTTTCACTGCGACTGGACTCCAATAGGTCCTTACATCGGCAAAAATTTGTGCTGTGCCGGTTATTAAGTGCCCGAAAAGCATTGCCAATCCATTTAACGAATCATTTTCAGTTGCTACTAAGTATGGCTGACGGATACCATTCCAGTCAAATGATGAATTTAGAACCGACTCCAAAAAATCTCCATTTGGCATCCAATCAGTCCAATGTCTTTGACCTTGAAATCCTGAGACAATTGCATTATGACCAAGTGATTCTTCTCCATACCCCAATTCTTTTAACCTCGGATTTCCCACCATCAAATCACGCACTATCATGGCCATCTTAACCATTATCTCCCATTCCTTATTCTTTTGTTCCCTTGTCTTTTGTATTTCAGGGAGATTATTATCCTCTCCTTCTTTACAATTTTGCTTTACCCATTTAATTGCTTTTTCGAATTCTTGGTTATCGTATATTTCTTCTTTTAATCTACGGCTTATCTCTGACATATCAACATATTCATTACGCATACCTAAATAATCTTGGAAATGATTTTCCATGACAATGGAGCCAGCTATCCCCATGGAAACAGATCCAATAGAAAGATAAGATTTTTCTCTCATCCAAGCGATTGCTAATCCTGCTTTTGCAAAACGTAATAGTTTTTCTTTAACATCATCAGGAATCGTCCTATCATCCGCTTCTTGAACGTCTTGTCCATAGATACCAAAAGCGGGAATCCCCTTTTGAGAGTGAGCTGCTAAAACTGCCGCAAGATATACAGCACCAGGTCTTTCTGTACCATTAAATCCCCATATAGCTTTAGGAATAAATGGTGTCATATCCATTGTTTCCGCCCCATAACACCAACTAGGAGTGACCGTTATCGAAAGCCCTACATTTTCTCTTTGAAATTTATCAGCACATTCAACTGCTTCTGCTACACCTCCGATGGTTGTATCAGCGATTACGCACTCCACATCCATACCATTAGAATGTCTCAGGTTATTTGTTAAAAATTCGGCACAGACTTTAGCCATATCCATTGTTTGCTCTTCAAGGGCCTCTCTAACACCCATTTCCCGCCCATCAATAGTAGGTCGGATCCCTATTTTTGGTATTGCTCCTCGGAGTCTTTTTTTTCCAACTAGTCTTTCCATATTTTTCATCACTTTAGATATTTAATAATATGTGTAGAATGAGATATTTAATGAATAAAAATTAATAATATTTCAATATCAATAGATATTATAAATATATTATAAAAATAATTTTAATGCTAATAAAATAGAAGTGTGTAGTTGTTAACGATATATGACTAGTCGCCCGAATATCGTATTTTTATTTACTGATGATCAAAGATTTGATACCATAAATGCACTTGGGAATAAAAGCATTATAACACCACATATGGATAGTTTAGTTAAGGAGGGAATCTCATTTACCCAAGCACATATCCCTTGTGGTACCAGTGGAGCAATTTGTATGCCTAGTAGGGCAATGCTGCTTACAGGTCGTAGCCTTTTCCATATCTCTGGAGCTGGAGAAATTATCCCGGAGATCCATATTACTTTAGGTGAGACTTTGAGAAAAAATGGCTATAATTGTTTCGGAACAGGTAAATGGCATAATGGTCCTGATTCTTTTAATCGCTGTTTTAATGACGGTGCTGAAATCTTTTTTGGAGGTATGACAGACCATTGGAATGTTCCTGCATTCAATTATGATCCAAGTGGAAATTACAATAGTTATTTACCTATTAGTGTAAATCCTATGCTTTCTAATAAAATCCTTAAACGTTTTGGTGATCATATTCATGCTGGGAAGCATTCAAGTAATATGATTAGCGATACAGCAATAAAATATATAGAAAACTATGATCAATCTAAACCGTTCTTTATGTATCTTTCCTATCTCGCACCCCATGACCCAAGAACCATGCCGAAAAAATATTTAGATATGTATGATATAAATTCTATCGAAATTCCTCAAAATTTTATGGAAGAACATCCATTTGATAATGGGGATTTAAGAGTAAGAGATGAGAACCTAGCTCCATTTCCACGTACGAAAGGGATTGTACGCCAGCATATTCGAGACTACTATGCGATGATCACTCATCTTGATGCACAAATCGGGCGTGTTATTAATGCTCTTAAAGAAAATGAATTTTATGAAAATACAATTATAATTCTCGCGGGAGATAATGGTTTAGCTATTGGGCAACATGGACTTTTTGGAAAACAAAATTGTTATGAACACAGCATAAGGGTTCCTTTAATTTTTAAAGGCCCACATATACCTAAGAATAAACGAACTGATTCTCAAATCTTCCTGTATGATATCTATCCATCAATTTGTGGATTAATAGACATTCCAATTCCAGAGACTGTTGAAGGAATAGATTATTCTGATATTATAAAAAATATGGAAGATCGGCAACTTCGTAAATCCTTATATTTTGCTTACATAAATAAACAACGGGCAGTAAAAAAGAAAGGATTTAAATTAGTTGAATATTGTGTTGGACTAAAGCATAGTATGACACAACTCTTTGACTTGAAAAAGGACCCCTTGGAATTAAATAATCTAGCGAATGAAGGGGGATCAGAAGATATAATCACAGAACTGAGAACAGAAATGTTTCAATTAAGAGATGATTGGGATGACAAAAAATCACCATGGGGAAAGAAATTTTGGAGAAGGTTTGAAAAATAAGATATGAAAATTTAAAATAAGCATTAAGCCAAAGCTTAAACTTGATATATTAAAACCTTTTAATGCTAGAGTTTAATCAATATATTTTTCCTTTTATTCTTTAACTGCCTGAAATAGAACTTGAACATTTACCGGAGGGACATCGGGAAGAATTGCCTCATGGCTCGGGGAGATAATTAAGCCCGTAGGCATTATGGACTTCAATTCATGTACTTGTTCTCTAACCTGATTAGCTGTACCAAAGACTAATAACTCTTGAGCATCAACTCCTCCACAGAATGACACCTTATCAAAATAATGCTTTTTAAGCCTTTCAAGGTCCATATTAACTGCTAATGCTTGGATAGGATGTATAGCGTCCACACCTATGTTTATTAATTCTGGAATCGCTTCGAAAATTGAACCACAAGAATGATATATAACCTTTAAACCATAAGATTTTGCTTGATCAACGAGTTTTTTTGCTCCAGGCATTGCGAATTTTCTTATATTCTCAGGAGAAAGCATTAAACGTTTCTGACCCCCAAAATCATTTCCTATTAAAACCGCATCGAGCATACCTTTTGTTGCCTCATAGAATATTTTATTGGCTTTAAGATAAAATTCAATGATTCTGTTATGAACGGCATTAAATATATCTGGATATCTTAGCATTTTCACAAATGCCGTTGACATTCCAAAGGCGGAATACACATCTTGAAAATGTGCAGACCAAAGGACCCCCATAACAGGATAACCCTCTGGTACTTCTTCGACCACTCTTCGACATTCCTCAGCATCTAGGTGCTCATCAGGCTCAGGCCAATCAAAAGCATCAATATCATCTTTTAATGGATCTTTATAGTCTTCAAAAAATCCAGGTGCAGTTAAGGTCCTATGTTCCATATCTTGACCCTTTTTGGGAAAATCGAATGCCATAGCGATATGATTATTTGGGGGATGATTATAAGGTACATCCACCTCCCAAATGTCACTTCCAATTTTTTGTTTCAATTCTCGAAGATTAGACACTTTAAAATATTTAAACAAGGATTCATGAGCAGTAGGTACAGGCATTCCTAACCAACAAGCCGGTCGATCAACAGGCTTTCTCTCTATTGTAGCAAAAAATCTATCTCTATGATTCAACTAAAAACCCCTCAAATAGATTAATTATCATTAGTCGGATTTAATTTTATTTTAAATGAAATTGCTGATGAAATTTCTATTTTCTGTGGTAGTGTAATTATTAAATTACTGTTTTGCATTCTCCAGCTTAAGGTTTCTTCATTACCAAGTAGATTAATCTGTGAAATGTTTTTGAGTTTAATATTTTCAATAGTTATTTCTTCAGTTTCCGGTTTACCCATTAAAATTACGTAGAGAATTTTATTTTTTTGTGTAAATCTAACAGAGATCCCTTCAGTGGTGTTTTCTTTAGCATATTTCCAAGGTCTAGTTCCAAAAATGGCTTCACCATTCACATCCAACCATTTACCCAGCCCCAATAAACATTTTTTTTGCCCCTCTGGAATTGTACCATCAGCCATAGGACCCACATTCAATAACAGATTGCCGTTTTTACTAACAATATCAATAAACAATAAGATTAATTCCTCGGGAGTCAGGTAATCCTCCTCAGATTCGAATTTATTATATCCAAAAGAAGTACCTATTCCCCTACACGTTTCCCATTTTTTTTTCTTAATTTTTTTAAATACAGTATATTCTGGTGTATTGTAGTCAAAATGGGCTAATCTTGTAAATGTTTTTTCTTTTGGATTAATTTGTTTCCATCTATCATTTACGACTCCCTCTGGAATATTATTATAAAAATAAGCAAAAATTTCGAGAACATCAGTTCCAGGGGGATATCCCATATCAGCCCACAGTATCGTTGGTTTATATTTATCAATTAATTCATATATATGTACGTTGACATATTCGGTATATTCTGGAGGATTAATATAATTTTCAAGAAAGCTTGCGGCATCTTTAATTGATTTGATGTTGAATGACCAATCCCATGCGGTAGAATAATAAAATCCCATTTTCATGCCGTTTCTTTTAACTGCTTCGGTTAATTCTCCTACAATATCCCTGCTGGCTATGTAATTCTCTTTGTTGGGATTTGGTTGTTTACTCGGCCATAAGAGAAATCCATCGCAGTGCTTTGTAGTTAAAACCACATATTTTGCTCCAATTTTTTTGAAAAGTTCTGCCCATTCGTCAGGGTTCCATTTCTTTATAGCCTCATTGAACATAGGGACAAAATCATCATAAAAGAAATTCTCACCATAAGTTTCCTTATGATACTTTTGAGTGGGGCTGTTTGGAATTCGAAGCGTATTTAAATACCATTCGGCATATGGATTATTCTCAAAATGTACTTCTATTCCTTTCTTCATCGATTCTAAAAGATCCATCCCCGTAACCGCAAAAGCGGGAACTGAATAAAGCCCCCAATGAATGAAAATGCCTAATTTTGCATCATGATACCATTCGGGAACTTCATGTTTGCTAATAGAATCTTTGTCGGCTGAATATTTCATGATTCTTAGTTTTACTAACAAAATTATGTTTTTGGTGTTATTTTAAAAGCATATGCGGGAGCATCTATCATATTCTCAGGTATTAAGATTGTTAGGTTTTCTCCCTCTTGATTCCAATCTAGACTTTTCCCCAGGCCAAGCAATTGGATTTTCGAATTTTTTTCAATGAAAAATGATTGAATGGTAATTCGATCCCCTTTAGGTTTATCCAATAGAAATGCATAAAGCGTTTCTTTTTTTTGGGTATATCGGACTTCAATATTATCGATTGTTTTACCCTCAGGATACTCCCATGGGCGGGTTCCGTATATGGCTTCTCCGTTCACTTCAAGCCATTTGCCAAGCTCCAAAAGACATTTTTTTTGAATCTCCGGAATTGTCCCGTCAGCCATTGGACCTACATTTAGAAGGAGGTTACCATTTTTACTTACCACATCGACAAACATACGGATAAGTTCTTCAGGAGTCATATAATCTTCTTCCTTCTCAAATTTATTATAGCCAAATGAATTACCTATGCCCCGGGTTGTTTCCCATTTTTTCTTTTTTATTGTCTTATAGGTGATATATTCCGGCGTTTTATAATCAGAATGCGGTGTAATTCTCTTCCCATCTTCATACGTTTGTACCCACCGATCATTAATTACGCCTTCGGGAATTTTATTCAAAAAATATGCAAAGATCTCATACACATTAGTGTTTGGGGGATAACCGATATCGTTCCATAAAATTAACGGCCCATATCTATCAATTAGTTCATACCAATGACTATTAGCATATTCAATATATTCCGGGGTGGAAATACCATTTGTAAGGAAGCTTGCTGCATCTTTTATGGGATTTGGATTAAAGGACCAGTCCAGTGAGCCTGAATAGTAAAATGCCATTTTCATCCCTTTATTTTTGACAGCATCGGTGAGTTCCCCTGCAATATCTCTGTTCGCCATATAATTTTTTTTATTCGGATTAGGATATTTGCTGGGCCAGAGAAGGAATCCATCGTGATGTTTTGTGACGAGAACAACGTATTTAGCTCCCGCATTTTTAAATAAATCAGCCATTTGCTCCGGATCCCATTTTTCTATGGCTTCATTGAACATTGGAACAAAACCATCATACGATGAATTCTCGCCATAAGTTTCCTTTTGATACTTTTGTGTGGGGCTGTCAGGAATTCGAAGTGTATTTAAATACCATTCCGCGTAAGGATTTCTTTTAAGATAATCATCAGGACCAACTTCATTCATAGATTCTGGATATTTTAACCCGATGGATGCAAACGCAGGTACGGAATAGAGCCCCCAGTGGATAAAAATACCGAATTTTGCATCATGAAACCACTCTGGAACCATATGTTGGCGAATCGATTTCTTATCAAGTGTATATTTCATTTTAATTACTTATTTTTATTTTTTTCAGATTTTTACTATTAATACCAATTCTTTTTCAAATTTTATATTCGCTATAATTAAATTAAAGCTTTTTATTTTTTGCAATTAAACATTAAATGATGATAAATAAACCCTATGAAATTGATGAAACTAAGTATCAGCGTTTTGACGAGAAAAATCATATGATTTTTCGTTCGATGTGGGATAAGAGTCTACCCACGTATAGGCAAATGTTTTTTACTAATATCGAAAAACACATCAAATCAATTAAAGAGGGTTATAGCCGATTTGATTTTGCATTCGTTAAAGCTGCGTGTCCGTTATCTAAAGTTGAAAAAGAATTATCGGATAATGAGTTTTGGTGTAATAAATAAAAATAAAATACGATAGAGAATAAAATATTTGAGTAATATAAATTAATAATGGAAACAATGAAAAAAATTAAAGTTGGAATAATTGGTTCCGGATTTATAGCGGAACACCATTGCTATTCTTATAGTTTATTACATAACGTTGAAATAGTAGGAATATCTTCTCTTCTAGAAGATCAAGCCAAAGAGTTAATGAAAAAATTCAATATCCCCGGAGAACCCCTCAAGGCTTATAAAGATTTATTGAAAGTTGAATGCGACGCAATATCCGTTTGCCTGCCAAATTTTCTGCATAAGGATGTTACCATTGATATAGTTAATAGTGGGAAGCACGCTTTGGTAGAAAAGCCTTTAGCTAGATATGTTTCAGAGGGAAATGAAATGCTTGATGCATCGAAATCTGCAAACCGAAAAATATTCTATTGCGAAAACAATATGTATGCCCCGACATTTAGCAAGGTAAAAGATATAATTGATGAGGGTGGTTTAGGAAGAATTTATATGGGTAGGGGTAAAGAACAGCATTCTGGACCACATTCAGCCTGGTTTTATAAAAAAGAGAAAGCTGGTGGAGGTGCTTTAGTAGATTTAGGGATTCATGATATCGCATGCTTAGTTTGGTATTTAAGATGTGATGTCAAAGAAGTATTCTGCCAGATTAAAACAATTGTTCCGAATAGAGGGGATTTCGGTACATGTGATGTAGAAGATAATGCCGTCGGGGTACTTTATTTTGAAAATGACGCTCAGATAGTAATTGAAGAATCTTGGACGGCACCGGGCGGGTATGACATGCGTTTTGAATTATTCGGAACTGAAGGTCAGATTAAGGTGGCACCTACGTTTAGCAATCTTATCAGCGTATACAGCGAAAAAGGATACGGATATGCGGTTGAAAAGGCTAGTACAACCAAGGGGTGGACTTTTCCGGTTCCTGCTGAAGCTTGGAATTTCGGGTATCCCCAGGAGATTAAACACTTTATTGACTGTATAATTGAAGATAAAGAGCCCTTGACAGACGGCAAATATGGGCAAAAAATATTAACAATTGTGGAAGCCATGTATAAAAGCGCTAAGACTAAAAAAATAGAAGAAGTAAATTATTAATTTTTTATTTATTATTTTTAAATCCTAAAACCGATATTTCCTCTCAGATATCCCTTCATAGATTTCTTTTGTGAGAGGAACATACGCAGAACTTTCAGGTAAAAGAACAAATAAGGGATCTTTTAACTCATTAATATTAAAACCCTTGTTTTTTAGTTTCACCTTCTGAATCTTATGAGTCGCAGTAAAGCTAAATTCCGTAATAAATCGAATAAATTTAGGTACTGCGTACTCTGGTAAATACTTTTGTACGAAAGTTAAGAAGCCTTTGAAATCAAATTCTTCATTATCAATTTTATGTAATGAGACCATTCCTGCACGACCCTCTGTGTGCGGGATTATAACGCCGTAAACTGAACACATATCGATTTGCTTAAAGATATTAATTACCGATTCAACTTCTTCTGTAGAGACGTTTTCACCTTTCCATCTGAATGTATCACCTAAACGATCGACAAATTGAACATGCCCATACCCAATATCCCTTAAAAGATCTCCGGTATTGATGTACATATCCCCTTTTCTAAAAACATCGCGAAACGCCTTCTTCTCTGTTGCTTCTTTATCTTTATACATATAAAATTTCTCAGGCTCTACAATTTGCCCTAAGCATAGCCCAAATTCACCTTTCTTTACTTTTTTCATACGACCTCTCTCTGTTCTAAACGGCTCGTCTTTTTCAAGATCATATCTTACAATGGCATAGGGAGTTAAACATATTCCACAAGATTTATCTATATTATGAATATTAGCAAAATTAGGTACAAAATCTTCTGTAGCTCCATAGAATTCTCTTATTTCTTGAATATTAAAACGTTTTTTAAAGTCCATCCAAATATCTGGTTTAAGTCCGTTTCCAACTATTTTTACAATAGGATTATCTGCATCATCAGGTTTAGGTGGTTGATTATATAAATATCTACAGATCTCACCAACATAGTTGAAACAATTAGCGTTAAATTTTCTGGCTTCATCCCAAAATTTACTCGCACTGAATTTTCTAGCTATAGCCATTGCGGAACCTCTGTAGAGTGCTGCTGCAAATGCAACTTTTATACCATGAGAGTGGAATAGTGGTGTTGTGATATAAATAATATCATCTGTCTTCATATCAACCACCATTGCTCCCCACCAGTTCATTGCTGTTAAAATTGATCTATGCTTTAAAATTGCGGCCTTAGGAAGTCCTGTAGTACCTGATGTGAAAATATAAACGAAAGGATCATCCATTATAACCTCCGATGTGGTGGGAGGATTTGTAATCTCAGAATTTTTAATTTGTTCATTAAGATTGATATATCCTTCGGGGGCATTCATTTCACCTTTATCAGGCAGAAAAAAAAGCTTTTGATTTTGCTCATCTGTTAAGTCAAGTCTCGATTTAATATTTTCAAACGCTTCAATAAGTTCTTCTCCAATGATATATATTCTCCCTGGAGTATGTTGCATGCTATGAATAAGAGGTTGCTCACGTAGATTGGTGTTAATGAGTGAAGAAACAACTCCTAATTTACCTAATGCCACAATTATAAACATATACTCTGAACGATTTTCCACGAACAAAACTGCTTCATCCCCTCTTTTTAAACCTAGCTTAAGAAAATAATTTGCATAACGATTAGCCAACTCATTAAATTCCTTATGAGTATATTTCTCATCTTCATAAAGTAGGGCTAACTTATCAGGATATGCAATGGCATGTTCTTCAATACGAAGTCCTATAGAATACTTAGTCTCAGGAGTATGCTCTTCCATCCACACAACCCCTTGCATAATCAAAGGAGTTTTTTTATCCCAAGAAGGTTGAATTTTGCTTTTATACTCTTCCTTGGATATAATGTATGGTTTTTTTTCATCCCCATTTTGAACTATTTCTCCAGATAATGATACTTCTGGTTTCTGATCATTCATTCTGCATCGTTTTTGATAATTTACTATTATAGACAAGAAAATATTGAAAGGCAAAAATAATTTAGGAATTATTATTTTATGAAAGAATTAAGTTAATTTTAAATTCAAATTTAGGAAAATAACTGGCGGCGTAATAATAAAAGAAAAAAAAATTGGAATTAAAACTGCTTATAGTCTCCTTTATACCACCATCTTTGAGATTTTCGTAATTCCAGAGGCATATCTTCATAAGGAGATACTTCTTCTTCTAATTTACAATCAAACCCATATCGAAGTTGATTTCCAGGATGAATATAACCAGTTCTCGCGATTCCATTTGCCGCTCTTAATGATGTTCGCCGAGCTATAAGAGACGCCCCTTTAATGTCGAAGTATTTCCATATATTTTCATCTTCGATAAGTTCTATGAAAATTCCTTTATCCATACTCTCATCAGATTCAATAGGATCGAATTTCCCTGTAGTTTCGTTCCATTTTAATAATAAATTCTTAGGTTTTTCGTCTTTCATTTTACCGTTGATTCTTTTAGCTTTTTTTCAAATGTTAAATTTGATATTATAATAGTGCAATCATTTTAAAGATTTAATAAAATCAACAATAAAGTCAAGTTTGTCTTTTGAAGCTAAAAGCATCTCATGGGGGAATTCAATACTCCGAGAATATATATCCGAGACGATAGGAAAGTTATTATCATTACTTTTTTCACCCCCCCAATTTGCATTCGAATAATCTATTCCTTTGCGTAAATCAATGTTCTTAAAGCAATCCAAACCATGTAATGGAGGATAACAGTCATCTGTGGGGATGCCGTTGCGATTTAATTTTTTATAAAATTCCAGTTTTGTAATCCCACCAAATTTTTCAGGTTCAAAAACAAAGGGATATATATACCATCCTAACATTTCGGTACCGGGAGTTGGTTTCATAACATGAATCCCATCAATAGCATTTAATTTATCCATTAAATATTTGGCATTTTTATTTCGTAATTTATGTTGAGCGGGAAATTTCTTCATCTGTTCTAACAACACTGCTGCTTGGTACTCGGACATTCGATAATTTGTACCATAAATATAATGACTGTAGCCGTATTGATTCTTTTTTCTACCACAATCGGAGATAGTATAAATCAAATCAGATAATTTATCATCATTAGTGATAATAGCTCCGCCCTCTCCCGCAGTCAAAACTTTGGAAGCTTGAAAACTGAAAGTTCCAGCATGACCCCAATTTCCAACATATTTGCCTTTATATATTGATTCATGCGCATGGGAACAATCCTCAATGACCTTTAAGTTGTTTTTATCAGCTATTTCCATTAACCTATCCATTTCTACAGGATTACCCCCTAAATGAACAGGAATGATAGCTTTTGTTCTGTCTGTGATTAAATCTTCAACTTTATTCACATTCATTACAAGTGTATTCGGATCAATATCACAAAAAATAGGTACCGCATTGGTAGCAACCACAGCGGAAGCTGAGGCTACAAACGTATAATCAGAAACAATTACCTCATCTTCAAGGCCTATTCCTAAAGCTAATAATGGAACTTCTATCGCAACAGTTCCATTAAATACAGCGATGCAATGCTTAGCTCCTTGGAATTTTGCAAATTCTTTTTGAAACTTCCATACATTCTCTCCTTGATGAACTTCAGGAGATCCACACCACCATTTTCCAGATTTAATAACGTTTGTTAAAGCTTTAATTTCATTATCATCATATACAGGCCAATCTGGAAACTTTTTTTTTGCCTTTTGTTTAAATGACATTATCTAAGGACCTTTTAGTTTTATATTAAAAATATTAAATGAAAAATAATTAAAAAAAGTGTTTTAGAATTTATTTATGTCCAACCTCTTTAAAAAGGTTTAGCATTTCATTAATTGTATATTCACCGCATTTTGGACTAAAACTGGCAACAGGCTCATATCCTCCAGTTTTTATGTATTCGCTAGGAGGAAATAAATATGCTATCCAATCTGAAGTATTTTGGAAGATAAAAGTATCTTCTTTTCCCGTAGGTGATTTATTAAATAATATTTTGCCAAGATTTTCAAATAATTCACCTGGAACAGTTAAAATACTTAATTTTTTTTCATTAGTCTTTGATTTTGCCTTAAATTCTACATATTGAATAATAGAATAACAACAAATGCTAAATGGTCGGCGTTTCATTATAAATGCGGGAAAATTAGCATTACTACTGGTAATTTTAGCTATAGGAAGAAGAAAATACTTTTTTATTGAATGAGATAAAGAATTTTGCAGCCATGTGCTTTCAAAATATTTATAATCTTTAAATGGAATCCAAAAGTTTCTCAACTTAGTAAAGAAGTTCATTTCTTCATAATATTCTTCATCTTTGATGGACTGAGCTAATGTTAATGCCTCTTGTGCTATTTTATTACCAATTTTTGTAGTGTGTTCATAAGTTCCTAATTGACTATAAATTGGCTTTTTATTTTTTTCTAGACTTTCATAATCCGTACCACAGGTAGTAATTGGATTTAAATCTGCTGCAGGTCCATTAAAAAAAATAGCCTTAATATTATCATTAGTCAATTCATCGATTTTATGAAGAATTCGTCCAGGATAATCTGCTGACATTTTATTATTCGAACCAGGTAACGATGTTGGATGACATGCATAATTGATGATAAAGCCAATCATATCATTATTATCTAATCTACAAAATGTAATTACTCCTAAGTCTGGTTTTGATCTTCTTGCTGGATGTCTGCGATTTATGACAATCTCTGGATTGAATAATTTCTTGGTCCATGCCATTTTACATGGTTCTAATTCATTAAATAAATTCTTCACTAATTTAATTATTTGATGTGAAAACCAAATAATATATTTATCATTCCTATTCATGCCAAACATTATTCCCTTCAAAACATTAACAAAACCACCAGGAAAATGAAATTCTCCAGTAAGATCAGGTGCCGCATGAGTATGAGTACAATGAAGAAGAATCTGCTCAGGTCTTAGAAAATTGAGCTCTTTAGTTATTTCAGTTTTAATATAATCTGCAATACTAATTGGAAGTTTCAATAAATCTAATGAAATTAATATTAGATATTTATTATTTTTATCCGGATTTGAAGTTTCAATCAAAACACCATGAGCGTAAATATCATCTAACTTTCCTAAACATGGCTCCGTTCGTTCATATCCCGCCATTGGCATGCCGATATAATTTTTCGGCGTGATTTTAATCTTATCAAAAGCAACCTTCATTAGTTTATATTAAAAGTGAGACGTTAAAAAATCTATTTTTTTTATAAATAATCCAATATAATTTCGAATTTCTAAATTTAAATAAAGTGAGATTTAATCTATCTATATGGATAAAACTACTAAAAACACCTCAATCTTATCTTTATTACTATTTATTACAGTTGTTGCCTTGATAAATTCAGCCCAATATATGATATCTCCGAATTTGCTCACTATTTCTAATTATTTTGGATTTGGAAAAAATATAACTCCATTAGGAATCTTAGCTTTTTCATTTATCATTTTATCGGGAGTGGCTATGCTTATATTTGGCTATTTAGCCGATAAAATTGTAAGAAAATGGATTTTGCTCTGTGGTGTTATGATTTATTCTATTTCATCAATATTCACTATTATTGTTCCTCCGGGGATAAACGGTTATTATATGTTTTTTCTTATCACAATTGTCATTGGAATAGGGTTTGGAGCGATAATTCCAAGTACATTTTCTTTAATAGGTGATATCATATCTAAAGAAGATCGATCAAAGGGATTATCATTCTTTTCTATAGCCTCACTTTTTGGAATGTTTGTAGGAACTGGGTTGGCTATATTTGCAGGTTCTACAGATTGGAGGTTTCCTTTTTTGATTATAGGGATTATGGGAATTGTAATTGCTATTATTATTCTCTTTTTTAAAGAGCCCTCTAGAATTGGAAAAGATTTCTTTAATTTATTAGAAAAAGGCGCAATTGATTATACATACAAAATAAAATTTTCTGACTTAAAGATAATCTTTAAAAAAAAGTCTAATGTCTGGTTGATTATCAATTTTGTTGATACCATCCCTACAGGTATAATTTTATTTTTACTTTTTGCATATATGGAGGATTATCATAATCTCAAAGGAACAATACCCTTGATTGTACTAATACTTACTCTCTTAAGCACCCTAATAGGAACTATTATATTTGGCTTTATTGGAGATAATTCATTTAAAAAAGGAAATAAGAGGGCAAGAGTGAAATTGGCTCTCTTAGGAAATATTATTCCTATCCCATTCGTATATATTGCTCTAATATTTCCTTTTTGGGCACCTGATAATGCAACTTTAGGGGATGTTTTTTTAATTCCGGGATTTCTAATTATGTTAATCCTTCTTATATTAGGATTATTCGCAAACGGTGCTGTAAATGGGAATTGGTACGCTACAGTAGTAGATTTAAATTTACCAGAACACCGTGGAACTGTTCTCTCAAGTGCAAATTTTTTTGATATCTTTGGTCGGGCTTTGGGGCCGCTAATTGGTGCTATAATCGCAGATAATTTTGGGTTTGTATGGGGAATGGCTATTTCAATTATATTCTGGATTTTTATCCCTGTGTTTTGGATCTCAGTTTTAAAAAATTGTGTTTTTGAGATGGAAGCAACAGAAGCTATTTTTACAGAAAGAATAAAATCTCTAAAAAATAATTAAAATATAATATAATTCTCGTTAAATTATTTAGAATATTAAACGTGAAATGCTCATATGATTGATGTAAGAGGAACTTCAAGTTTTGCATTCTCAACATTGTATATTACAAAAGAAGAAATTTCCACCGAATATCAAATTAAGATGAAAGAAAGACTTGATGAAGTAATAAAAGCAATAGAGAATCCTAATGAAATCATGGAAGAAGCTATTATTCAATGCTTTCGATTATTTGAGATACCTGAAAAAGAATTTAAGAAATTTACCAGTGAGGATGGTGAGATAGAGTATAGGAATAAATCGAGAATCCTTACCATCTCCTATAAAAAAGTCACACAAAATAAGAATTCTAAGGCTATTTCAGAAAAAGTTAGCAATACGAATAAAATTCACGCATATGAAGCTGATTGGGTAATATTTAACGTAACATGGGATAAATGGAGCGAAAGGATAAGAAAAAATCATGAATTCATAGTAAATAAAGGACTTAAATCACGGATACCAGGGCTCGGAGGTTTACTACCAGAC
>JAHQWS010000282.1 GCA_029856295.1 Promethearchaeia archaeon | reverse complement strand
CAATATTATTTATCAATCAATAGTTGAAATAATTTCTTATTCTACTGGTAAATCAACAAAGCAATTAGTAATATCTTCCCACATTTTTATTTTATTGATATTAGCTTTAGTAATTTACTTTATATTGGCATTATACTTAAAAATGGTAGGAAAGAAAACTAATTCACCAATAATTAAAACTGAAGCTAATGAAAAATTCTATGACATTTTAATTTCTTTATCCGTATTGATAGGTTTTATCGGAGCCCTATATAAATTATTTATTTTAGATGCGATTATTGGTTTAATAATTGCATTATTTATTATTAAAGGGGGTTATGATATATTTTTATCTTCCACTAAAACTTTATTAGATGCAGTCATTGACTTTGAAAATAGAGCAGAACTTCATAATATAATAAATTCTATTCCAAATGTAAAAAAAATTGAAAACTTAGAGATTAGATCTTATGGAAAATACATATTTCTGGAAATCACGTTAAGTTTAAATAAGGAAATCTCGTTATCTAGTATAGAAAATTTAAAGAAGGTTTTATTCGATAAGATTAAAACGAAATTTCCACAGATTTTCAAAATTGTAATAATTACTCAAACTGAAGAGAAAGCAATCATTATAATTGCGGCTCCAATTGAAGATAATCAAGGGATAAATTCCAGACTTTATGATCATTATGGAGAATCCCCTTTTTTTGCAATACTTCAGGTTGAACAAGGCAAATTATTACATTTGGAAATGGTAAATAATGAATTTATTGAAGAAGAAAAACGGAAAGGAATTCTTGTGTCTGATTGGTTATGTTCAAAAAAAATTGATAAAATCTACCTGAAAAAAGAGTTAAAAAAAGGTCCAAAACTAATTTTTGAAAATAGCCTTATTCAAATAGAAATTACTGATTTTGATAATTTAAGTCAAATTATTGAGAGAGAAAAACAGCTTTCTCAACGTCAATAAAAGTTATTTGCTATTTTTAATTTCAATTATTAATATAAAAATTTGCTGATATTAATGGAAATTACCTTAGATCTGTTAAAATCAATTGCTCTAAAAGTCTATACGACAGTTAATCCACTATTAGGTACAGAAAAGGCTGCTGAAAAACTTGAAAGGGGTGCTGGGGGGGATATATCAATGCACATTGATATTGTCGCTGAAAATATTATTATCAACGAGCTAAAAAAAAATAATATAGATGTTTTACTCATAAGCGAAGAGATAGGCGAACAATATATTGGTGATCACCAGTTAATTTTAAAGAATAAATATAAATTAATCGTAGATCCGGTTGATGGCTCAAATAACGCCGTTAGAGGTATTCCTTATTCCTCTGTATCAATTGCTTATGCTGTAGGTGATCGACTTAAAGATGTTGAAATGGCCGTAATAATTAATTTATACACGCAAGATTTATATTGGGCTATAAAAGGAGAAGGGGCTTATATGAATGGGAACAAAATTTTTGTTTCTGATATAGATATATCACAAAAAAGCTTTTTTGAAATAGATATCTCAAAAAAAGATGTACTTAAAAATTTACAGATATTCAAAACAATCTCTAAATATCCCTTAAAAATCAGGATTATGGGAAGTACCGCTTTAACATTATGCCAAATTGCCAGCGGGAGTGTAGATGCATTTCTAAATTTACGAGAAACGAGTCGCATAGTTGATGCGGCAGCGGGTTATTTAATTGTTAAAGAAGCTGGAGGGAGATTTTTTTCTATAAATGGAGCCGATTTGAATCAGGAATTATTATCAATTAAAACGAGGTTCCCTTTTGTTGCATCAAATTCAAAGTTAGAGCCTAACCTTAAAGAATCGTTAAGTTCTAAAGAAAATTAATTTGGAACTTTTATAGGATAATTTCCATATTTTCTCTTTACATTCTGCATTGCTTCAAATCTGTCAAGCGTTACGGCAGGATTAATAGAATGCCCACTACTGAAAATATATCCTCCTCCTGGGGCTACTTCTCGAATTAATCTTTTTGCGTAATTTTCGATTTCTGAGATCTCTCCCATTGCCAACATAATTGGACTTAAATTTCCAACAAAGGTGAGTTTATCTCCATATTTTTCATTTAATTTAAAAATATCATATTCTGGATTAGCCGTTGTAGATTCAATGGGATTCAAAGCATCAACACCACATTTTATAATATCTTCGAAAATTAGCATCAAATCACCATCTGAATGGAGTAAAATTTTGCAATCTCGTTTATGAGCAGCATCGCAAATTTGTTTTATCCATGGAAACACATATTTCCTATAATTCAAAGGGCTCATGAAAAGTCCATTTTTAAAACCATAATCATCCCATAACAATACAATCTGTGCATCATTTTCAGCTAATATTTTAACCATTTCGAGAGTGAATTTGCCTCGATCATCAAACACTTTTTTCGCCTGTTTTGGTCTTGCCATAATTCTCGAAAATGTTTCTAACCCAAATCCTTCCCATGTACATTCCATCAATGATCCTGTAGCAGGTATAGAAAAAACCTCATCATTCAATTTTTTCTGAACTTCTCTACCAGCTTCAAAATTTCTCATTCTTACATTCCAGTGTGGATCAGGCTGTTCCCAACTTTCATAATCTTCAAAATTCTTAAAATGCCCACCATGATAAGCTAGGATCTGAGTCCCATCCTCTGTAGGCTCAAATTTCATTATTCTTCCATATTCATCGATAAAAGTACCTTTTTCTTTGAGAAATTTCCTTGGAAAAAGACTCACGATACTTAAGACTAAATCAATTCCGACTCTGCGGCTAAATTCATAAGAAGCTTTATACCCTCTTTCTTCACTTGGATCGATACCATAATGTCTCATGATGGTATTGTTTGTAAAAGCACTTTCAAATGCGGGAACTCTATCTGGTTCCTCATGATTAATAGTAGTTAATACTCTTTCTGGAGCATTCAACTTTACTTCACGTCTGTAGAAAAATGAATCAATTTAATTATTTATTCTAATATAATGAATTTAAGTAAAAAACTTTAATGAATAAAACTTTCAGATCTTAAATTTTTAATTTCTAGCATAAACGCTTAATTAAAGAAAAGCATTTTGTAGAGAAATGATAAGGATAGCAAGAGAATTTTTCAACAGAAAAACAGAGATAGTAGCAAAAGATTTATTAGGGAAATATTTAACAAGGAAAACAAATAAAGGAATTATAATTGGGAAGGTAATTGAAGTAGAGGCATATCTCGGCCCAAATGATAAAGCCTGTCATTGTTATAATTATAAAAAAACCGAAAAAACTAAAGTCATGTATATGATACCAGGAACTATTTACGTATATTATATATATGGTATGTACTTCTGTTTGAATATAATTACAGAAACAGAAGGGATGCCTTGCGCAGTATTTATTAGACAGTTGTATCCTATTGAAGGTATTGATTTGATGAAAGAGAATAGGAAAGCAAAGATTGGAAAGAATTTTAAAAATTTAGTCGATGGACCAAGTAAATTATGTATGGCTATGAATATAACAAAAGAAGAATTTAATGGGAAAGATTCATGTTCTTCAAGTTCAAAATTATTTTTCTCTCAAGGAGAAAAAGTGAATTTAAATAATATAATTTTAGATAAGAGGATTGGGATCGGTTATGCCAAAGAAGATAAAGATCTGCTCTTGCGGTTTACCTTGAAACAAAACTTTAATTCTGTTTAGAAATTGAATACCAATTTTCCTTTGTTCCCGAGATTAAAAAGACAATTAATATAGCACCTACATGGATAAGTTTTTATATAAATTCTCTTTCTTATTAACTCAGGTATAAGAAAAACAGTTCTAAAAAGTGAATTAGAGGTGAAAGATAGCCTAAAGTTTTTTCAAGCTTATATTAGGGAAATGATTGAAATTGGAGGTGAAAATCTACCTAAAACAATATCAACTAAGCTTGGAATAAAATTAGCAAAGATTTATAAAAATCGAGGGTTAGCAGATAATATTGAATCTGCAATTAAACAAACTTATTTAGCCCTAAACGCTAAGCCAAAAATAAAAAAATTAGATGAGTCAACCCTAAAAATTATTGTATCATATCCGAGGATAATAAGAAAAAACTTTTGTTTAATTGGTGGAAAATATGATCCATCTCGTGCTCAACTTTTTCAAAATAATATATGTATTCCTTATACAATAGGATTTTTAAGTGAAATTGCCCCAGATTTAGAATTTGAACCCACTATTAAGCAATGCATCGTTGCAAATGATGTTAGATCGTGTCATTATAATCTCAAAATAAAAGAGAAAAATACATTAAAAGAAAATACTACTATCCTCAATGTAATGGGTTAAAATCAGAGAAATTTTTTTTATTAAGCTAAAATCATTTCTTTTTTATACCGAGATATAAAAAATATTAAATAGTCTTAAAACACATTAATATTGTCATATTTTTTGTAAAAAAAAATTCTGTCTAAAAAGGGGATGTTATGACTACAGATGCTTTAAAGTTTTTTCAAGCTTACATTAAAGAAATGATTGATATTGGAGGAAAAAATCTTCCTAAAACTATTTCTGCAGGATTGGGAGCTAATCTTGCAAAAATATATAAAGATAAAGGTATATCAGATATAGAATCGGGTTTAATGAAAAGCTATAGGGTTTTGGACGCGACTGCTCGAATAAATCGGAAAAATGATAAAGAAATTGAAGTAAAAATTAAACATCGCAAAAAGTTTTGCCCAATAGGTGGTAAACATGATCCTGATAAAGCTGAGCTGATTCAAAATAGTATTTGTATTCCTTATACAGTGGGATTTTTAAACGAGTTGGCTCCTCAATTTAAATATAGGTGGGATATTCACGAGTGTATATTAGAAACTCATAATAACCATTGTCATTATACACTATATTTAGAAAAGAGAGAATAAACTTAACCGAATTAATTCAATTTTTTCTTCTAATTTTTTAGCTACTTCCAAAAACTTAAATCTTTGTCTAAAAGAACCTCTAAATTTTGAATATCATCTTTATAAATCTGATTAAGTAGATAAAACTTAGTAGACTGCTTGAGCGGTGGAATAGAAAATACATTTTCATTTTTACCAATTATTTTCATCCTATTGAATTGTCGAAATTTTAATAAATAATTTTCTAATCCGCTTTTATCTATTAATTTTCTCAATTTACTACCTTTCTCTATCTTTGAATCTAACCAATATATCAATGAATTTAGAAAAGGAAGCTTATATTTTATGATATATGATCCCGTAATGCTTAACTTTCGCTTCATAAGAGAAGGCTTATAACTTTCATCTTTTAGACCTAAAAAGCTGTGTACCCTCTCTATAAATTTGATAGGATCTTTTTTTAAGTCTTCATAAAATAATATCAAAATGTTCTCCCGTGGGAATAATTCAAAATACGGTTTTAATTGCTTGTAATAAAAACCTCTTTCAACAAATTCTTTATCATTGTTTATTGTATCTTCAAAATTTTTGTATCTTTTAAATCTTCCATCCTCTTGGATGTTGTATCTATAGTCAGAATATGCCCTTTCAGCAGGATTTCTTAAGCACGCAATTATTTTAACATTAGGAAAATGCTTATGAATTAATGAAGCAACTTTAGGATTTAACATATAAGAAGGGGTATACTCTCCCTTAATTTGGTTTTTAGGACTTTTTCTAAAAATAGAATAATAGCTTTTTATCCCTTTGTTATAATTAAAGATTTTATTAAAAAAGTAAAGCTCCTTAATATTTTTATTACTGACTTCGGGGTGCTCTCTTAAACACTTAAAAATCCAACCAGAAGCAGATTTCATGGTACCTATACCGATAAAATCCGGTCCCAAGGATTTTTTATCCATAATTGTTATAATATTTTTAATTATAATCTAATTTTTATTAATGAGGAAGATTATTTTATTTTTTTTAAGAAAATATAATAGATTTTAGAAAATCACCTTTGTCACAACATTTAATTATCGAGACCGGTGATTAATATTTGGGTATTATTAATAATTATAATAGTAGTAAATAGAATTGGTTTGATTTATAATAGATAATTGCCTTTTAGCTCATGAATGTTTCTTCAAAATACAATCTAGATATAAACCGATTAATTACTATAATTGAACATCATGAAGATACCAACTTTCGACTAGAAAGTCTGTCGCTATTAGAAGGACTCAGACGTTCCGATGAGGAGATCTTTAATTTACTTGAAAACCTTATTTTATCCGATGAAGAAATCATAATTAGGGCAAAGGCGGCAGAAATTTTAGTAAAAATTTATTTAAAGTCCAGTGTGAATTTAATAGATTGGATTTTTAATAATGAGACTGCTGTATTGGTATTTAAATCTATTCTTAATGCTTTAAAAGAGAGAATGCCTCAGTATTATGGGGAATTAGAACGACGGTTACTTGAAAAATATTCAAAAATACATCATCTCGTAGTCGAGGAATGTGTATTTTTTAGAGATTTGGATTTTATGATATCCAAGACCTCTGAAAGCTTGGAAATTAATTGGCCATTCAGAGGAGATGGGATACCAGAGCAGAGAGAGATGCTTGAAAGAGAGTTATCGCGCTCTGCTTGGGACGGATTTATGTTTTATCAGGTAAATGGCCATGTAAAGAATTTAAACCTCAGTAATTCTGAATTAGACGAAATTCCCGAGTCAATCGGAAACTTAGGGAGGCTAAAGGACTTGAGGCTGCACGACAATAAATTAGAGTCTTTACCAAGTAATATGGAACATCTTAAGCAGTTAAAGATTCTACAATTACACAATAACCGCTTCAAAGACATTCCAGGTGTCTTATTGAGCTTGAAGAAATTGGCTAGAATCACCTTAGGAGGAAATCAAATTGGGTTGAAATCTAAAAACGCAAGGGTCTTTATCCAACAAAAGCTTGTAGGAAAGTACCTAAGTGAAGGAATTGACAGCAACAGCGCCGAAGTTTTAGGGTTTATCGAACTTCTTAAAGGGTCGCCCCCTTTAAAAACCGATGATCTAGAATATCCCTTTGATCCTGATTGGTTTCACGAAATGGATAGATATTGGTACTACAACACCGATAGACAAGGACATATCACCGAGCTAGCGGTATACGGTCTATATACTGGATTTCTAGGTAGTGCAGATCTTGGATTTCTCATGAAACACATTTGCTCATTCGCGTACTTAGAGGGATTGTATTTATACGAATGCAATATTGAAAAGATTCCAACCTCAATTGGAAAATTACGATTCTTGAAAAATCTCTATTTAGTAAAAAACAAGATAAAAAAGATTCCTTCTTCTCTTAAATCACTTAAGCAATTAGAAGAGTTGAATCTTTCCCATAATCTCATCACAAAAATGCCAAGATTTCTGAAAGACATGAAAGCTATACGTTACTATTATTTAGGATACAATCCGATTAGAAATCCTTCAATGCCACTTGATTTTGACAAGGAATATTTGGAATCCTTAGAGGATAGCATCGTTGAAAATGAATGATTTAGAATTTAAAATAACAAGTTATAATTGAATAATAATTAAATTTTGTATAATAAGTAAAAGACCTGATCCTTGATTCCAATTATATTACTAAGACCAAGGGTATTATACCTCTCCACACCTGCACTACAAAGCGTGAATCACTATGCTTACGGCTGCTCCATCCCTGGCCTTGCCGAGTTTACAATTATGAGCTTAAACTTTTCCTACAAAAAGTCCTGCTCTGCAACCCACCTATGCAGTCGGTGCTTCGACGAGATATAATAATGGTTAATAATACTCATGGAACCTCAAAACAGGCGATTTCCGCTATGAGCATTTTGCGGTCAACTCAGCATGGAGTTTCAGACCAGCCCAAGAGGTCCGAGATCAAATAATGATTATTAGAATTAAAACTTATACAAAAACGGACATTCATTAGAACAATTAAAATTTGTTGAAAAAATTCCTTAAAATTATGTTATGTTTTTTCTTCCGCAATCAATTTTTTAGTTACAAATTTCCTATTTAACACTGAAATAAACTCTTGAGTGTCAGGAAAAATGTAAGTTATATTCTCTCCATCATGTTCATCATCAATTATAATTTCTTTATAGAACCTACCAACAACTTTCTTATTTAAATCATTTACAATCATGAAAAAAAAAGATGAATCTAACATTCAAAAAACAACATAATATGGTGATATTTTTGCTTAATAGAGCCCTATCTATTAAAATTCAACGTTATTCTTAAGAAAAAATAATATTAGTAAAGACTCATATTTAATTCTCGCAACTTTTTTTTATCCATTTTGAGTATTTCGCGATCATAGGTTAATAAACCATTTACTTCACCCTCAACATCAGTAGTTTGTGTATAAATGGCGGTACTCAATCCTTTTTCAATCAATTTCTTAAGCTTAGAAATTAAGCTTTCATATTTTTTCATTAAACCTTGTTTATCAGGGAGGTTTCTATATACGAATTTATTTTTAATATTCCACATGTGGTTTTCGATTTCCAATCCCAATCCTCCAAACTCGCCTACGGCTGCGGCACGAGCCCCTATTTTATTCTTGTGGGGCATGATCGGATTAGGATAACTATGTTGATCGAAAATATCTCCTACACCAAAATCAAACCATCCACTTGCGGCATTTACAAGTCGTGTGGGATCCAATTTTTTAATTAAATTGGCTACTTTTTCTGTGTCAAATTGACCCCATCCCTCATTGAACGGAACCCAAGTTATAATACACGGTGAATTAAACAATGATAAGATCATTGATTCGAGTTCTTTGTAATAATTTTCTTTGGTATGTTCTTCGCGCAGGTCCTTATATTCATTAATATTTGGGGGTAAATCGGTCATATAATTCACCCCACCGTTAGGCATATCCTGCCATACCAATATACCTATTTTATCACAGTGGTAATACCATCGGGCTGGTTCTACTTTCACGTGTTTGCGTATCAAGTTAAATCCGAGTTCTTTGGTGATTTCGATATCATAACGCAGAGCTTCATCAGTCGGAGCAGTATAGAGGCCATCTGGCCAAAAACCTTGATCTAATGTACCATATTGGAAGATTTTTTCATTATTTAATTCAATGGTCTTAATTCCATTTTCTTCCCTTCCTAGACTAATTTTTCTCATCCCGAAATAAGTTTCTATTTCATCAATTATCTCATTGTTGCTTTCTAATTTTATCGTGAGATCATAAAGAAATGGTCTCTCAGGACTCCATAGTTTAGGAGATGGTATCTTTAAGACCATAGGGTCATCTATATTACTCAAAACGGAAACAATTATGGTTGGGCCATCTTTAATTTCCGCTCGTATTTCATGTTCCGTAGAGGGATTATGAACATATAATGAAATGTTCAATGATTCTTCATCGATATGAGGAATTAACTTAAAATTTTTGATATAAGTTTTAGGTACTGGTTCAAGCCAAACTGTTTGCCAAATACCTGATATTGCAGTATACCAGATCGCCATTGGTCTCAATGCTTGTTTCCCACGTTCTTGTCCTCCTTTGTCCGTAGCATCGCAAACTTCAACAATGAGTTCATTTTCCTGTTCAAAATCAATAAATCCAGAAATCTCGAACGAAAATGGCGTATATCCTCCTTGATGTGACCCAATTTTGTTCTTATTTACCCAGACGGTCGCTTCCCAATCTACAGCTTCAAAATGAAATAAAATGTTCTTATTTTTCCACTCTTTAGGTACGGTAAATTTTCGGCTATACCATAATTTCTGTTTCGATTTTAACTTCCTTTTTACTCCCGATAAAGCGGACTCTATAGGAAAGGGAACGAGAATTTTTCCATCAAAATTATTGACTTTATTTTCCTCTTTTGAACGTATTGCATAATCCCAAAGTCCATTTAAATTCAGCCATTCATTACGTCTAAAATGAGGTCTTGGGTATTCAGGTAGTGGTTCTGTGGGATCAACATCCTTACTCCAACGAGTCATTATTTGGCCTTCAATTGGTTCCCAGTGAAAATCTTTAACCTTTTTCATGTTTTTTATATTCATTTTTATGATAATTCAATTAAATTGCTTCAAAGATTAGCATTTATTGAAGAATATTTAAATTAAGTTAAAATTTGCTTTCTTTGTCACAGATATGTAAAAAGACATTACAAAAGAAAAGGTTAGATAACTTTTTTCATAAAGTTATTTAAAATTTTAAATCGTGAAACTTCCATTTCACGATCTTTATTCTAGTCCTTTTATTCTAAGTGGTGCTCGAGGGACCGTTCTACGATATTTTACGGCAGGAAAACCTAATGTGAATGCTCCTAAAACATATCCTTCATAGATGGTTAATAAATATTTGAAATGAAATAAAATTAAACAAATTTTCTTATTATGAGCTTAATATTAAGATATAGAATTTTAGAAAACAAAATTAAAATAATGAAAAAAATAATATATTGTATATTATGTCTGATGATATTACTTATCTTGATCGAAAAATTCTCGAAAACTTTATGAGAGATGTATTTATAGGACTTGGTGTTCCTAAGGAAGATGCCGACATTATAGCAGATGTTTTAATCACTTCTGATATTAGGGGGATTGATTCGCATGGGATCCAGCGGTGTAAAATGTATTACGATCGTATTAAAGAAGGAATTTATGAAGTAATTACTAAAATTGATGTAATAAAGGATGGACCTACCACTGCTCTTTGGGATGGTAATTGCGGAATGGGGCATGTTATAGCCTATAAGGCAATGAAAACTGCTATAGAAAAAGCTAAAAAATACGGCTTGGGTGCTGTTGCGGTAAGAAATTCGACGCATTTCGGTATTGCCGGTTATTACTCCCTTATGGCAATAAAAGAGGGAATGATCGGAATGGCGGTAACGAATGCAAGACCCTCAATCCCTCCCACATTTGGAGTTGAGCCGATGTTAGGCACGAATCCTCTAACAACTGGAGCCCCGACAGATGAGGATTTTCCCTTCTTAATCGATTGTGCAACATCCATAATTCAAAGAGGTAAGGTGGAGGTTTATAATAGAATAAACAAACTACTTCCCGATGGAGTTATTATTACATCTGAAGGCGAAACAGAGACTGATCCGGGAAAAGTATTAGAGGAGTTAGGTAAAGGTAAAGCAGCTTTATTACCATTGGGGGGGAAAGGGGAAGAAACTTCTGGTTATAAAGGTTATGGATATGCAACATTAGTCGAGGTTTTGTCAGCAGCATTGACAGGGGGAATATATTTAAAAGATACGATTGGTATAACTGAGAATGATCAGAAACGCTTAAAAGTTGGTCATTTCTTTTTAGCTATTAATGTTGAGAGCTTTATTTCAGTAGATTCTTTTGAAAAAACTGCGGGAAATATTATGAGAGGTCTTAGAAGTGCTAAAAAAGTTCCCGGAGAGGAACGTATCTATACGGCAGGAGAAAAGGAATATATAGCAGAACAAGAAAGAATTAAAACGGGCATTCCGATTAACAAAAATCTTCAGCAAGATATTTTAATAATGCAAAAAGAACTTGGTCTAACACAATATGAATTTCCATTTTAATTCTCATTATTATTTAAAATAGAATTCCATCTGTTCGGCCTTCTAATGGCTCAGAATGAATGATCACTTCCTGAAGATTTTTGACATTAAGATCTTGAATTTTCTTTTCTAAATCAGTTGTATATTCATGAACTTGAGAAATATTTAGAGAACCATCAAAGAAAACATGGATTTCAATAACACAATAATCTAAACTTGTCCAACATTCTAGCCCATGATAACCCTTAACTTGTTTGTGTCCCTTTAGAATTATTTCTATTTTGTTAGCAAGCAACTCCATTTCATCAGCTTTTAAAGGAGTGCAAGATAATTCCTTCGGGGAAAGGCTATCCACATAATAGGACCCTTCAATATGAGTAATTACTCGAGATATATTTTTCGCCTGATCCTTTAATTCTATTTCAAATTGAGTGGAAACTTCATGAGCTTCCTTGAGAGTTAAATTTTCCTTAACAACGATAATCATAGATAAAAAATATTTATCTTCGATTCTCAATATATTTAGATCTTTGACATCTAAGATTTCTGGATATTCGGTTTTCATGGAATAAATTAAATTTATGATATTTTCTCCGACTGATTTTTCTCCCCCTAATGGATTCATTTCAATCATGCATTCAACATTATAATTTGGAAAAAAATTCTTACCCATTGTTCGAATGGTTTTTGTGATATCATGAGCATGGATTACTGATATATGATCCTCAACCGATAAATGCGCTTCTAAAAATAAATTTGGTCCACTTGCCCTTATTTTTAAATCTTCAACACCATTCACGTGCTCTAAATTAAAAATTTTCTGCCTAATCTCTTCTATGATGAGAATACTAATTGGATTAGTGTCTGTTAAATCATTTATCCCCTTTTTTACTAACTTAATTGCTCCTATTATAATAAAAATAGAAAGTGCTATGCTAAAAAAAGGGTCTAAATAAGATATTCCAAACAGCGCAAATAGGAAGCTTATCATAACTAAGATTGCTCTTAATGAATCTTGAAATAAATTTAGGCCTTGAATCTCAAGAGAAAGACTTTTTTGACGTCTTCCCTGCCATATAAGATATCTTGAGAAAATGAAATTAACTGAAAAAGAGATTAATAAAAGCTGAATTCCTATCACTGGATTGGCTAAACTATAGGTGCCCGTGTTAATTATTATAATTGCGGTTATTATTAATAGGATATATAAATTGATTAAAATAATACCTTGAACTAATGCACCTATAGGATCAATCTTAGAATGTCCAAACATATGATCAATATCAGGAGGTTTCTGACTCTTAGATAAAGAATAAAGAGTCAACAAAACAAATATAATATCTACGAGCGTATCAACTGTTTCAGAGAGAAAGCTCAAGCTACCTGTAGCGATCACACCATATATCTTAATTATGGATTGAAATAAAATTATAATAAGAGTTAAAAGGCCAAACTTTATTTTTTCGTCCATTAATTTTTCAAACTTTCAGATTTATTAACATTAAAAGTGTTATGTAAAGAAAATATAAATTATGATTTAAATTTTGAAATTTTTAACTATTTTACCTAGTTCTTGGTATTTTAATCTCAAGATCCGAAACTGGATAAGAAGAACATGGATGAAAAAAGTTAAACTTCTTATCTGCAGCTCTTCTCCAATCTGATATGGGATTTACATAAATCTTTCCGGAAATTAGCAACGAACGGCAAAAACCACATTCTCCTGAACGACATGATGAAGGTGGATTCAGATTTGCTTTTTCTAATGCCACAAGAATAGTTTCACTTGCTTTTGCGGGTATTTCTTCAATTAGGCTTCCAATATGAACTTTAATCTTGAATGCATTGTCAGCCACTTCTTTTGGAAAACCAGAGAGGTTTATAATTTCTTTTACTTCACCATAGGCTTCTCTACGAATTCTTTTCGGTGGTAAATTGAATTCTTTTAACTGATTTTCCACAAAATCATACATAATCTGTGGACCACATATAAAAAATGAGCACTCATTCGCATCTATATACTTCTTAATAAGATTCGCAGTTATAAATCCAGTTTCACATCCTTCTAAGTTTACTTCATCACAACTTAAGACAATTACTACTTTAATTTTATTTGGATATGTTTTTTCAAGTTCTTTAAATTCCTCGTAGAATATTATATCTTCTTCGTCGGCACTTCCATAAATTAGAGTCAATTTAACATCTATATTTGTTTCGATAATCTCTTTTGCCATAGATCGAAATGGAGCTATCCCAGAACCTCCGGCTATCGCAACTATATGATTTTTATCTCTTAATGGTTCATAATAAAAGAAACCCTCTGGATCTGAACATGTGATCTTTTTTCCAACTTTCCACTTATCCCAAATATTTGTTGTTAAAAAACCATCTTCGACTTTTCTTATAGTAATTTCATAAAATCCTTTTAAAGCATCAGTGGGAGATGAGGATATTGAATAGGGTCGTGTAATTCTAACGCCGTTAACCTCAACTTTTAAGCTTAAATACTGTCCTGGTCTAAAATATGCTAATGAATTCGTTCCCGAATCAAGATCCGGAACGGCTTTTATAGTTTTTGTTGATTTTGTCTCATCCCTTATTTCATCAATGATTAAGTGTTGCTTCTTTGGATGGAGCTTATTAGCAAACTCATTTATTGGATCTGAAGTTATTGGCTCACTTGAGGCCCTTTGAAACCTTTTCCTCCTTTTTGGAACCAATTTTGCAAATGCAATTAAATCCCGAATACCTCCTTTAATTTTGACCTTTAACTCCTTTTTATCTTCACCATTCATTCTTCCTCACCTTTTTTTTCCATATCTAATAAAGTAAGAAATGCTGCGATCTGACCTGATACCAATGATGTGCTATATCCATGGCTTTGAAAGGAAAATCCTCCACAAAATTTTAGTCCTTCTATATAAAACTCTTCCTCCATTGTCATCATTCTTGGTATGAGAGAGTCCCAGGGATCAGGTTCATACCCATAGATAATACCCTTATAAGTTCCAGTATATCGGGCCCATGTCTGAGGGGTTGCTATTTCTATTTCTTCAATATGGTCTCTTACGGATATTCCCGTAGCTTTTTCAAATTTAGCAATCAATTGATCAGCTATTTTTGTTTTCAATTTGAAATAATCTTCTTCTTTTACATCTTCCCATACTTCAGGGCGAAATAAAGTAGTAATCGAAAATATACATGTTCCTGGGGGAGAACAATCGGGAATAGTAAGATTTAGGCACATCGAAGCTTGCGCTTTTGGAGCTTCAAGTTTACCGAATGATTCGTATGCCTCCTCGGAATCCAGCGTATCAAATACAAAATAGCTATACTCTTTAAATCCTAATTCTTCTGCAGAGGCATCTAAACCCAAATAGACGACAAAACCACTAGTTCCATGAGTTCTAGCGTTGACTTGCTTATAAGCTATTTCAGGTACTTCCTCTTTAGGATATATTAATTTATTATATACCAATGTTGGAGAGGCATTAGAGATTACAAAATTAGTCTTAATTTTATCGCCTTTTGAAGTCTCAACACCAATTACCTTTCCATTTTCTACTAATATTCGTTCTGCTTTGGTATTATATTCAATTTTTCCCCCTAATTCCCTGATTTTTATATCAAAAGCAGATGTATAACCGTGTGAACGATATTTTGGAATATACGCACCTTGTGATAAGAGAGAATAAAGCATGGTTGAATATATAGTAAATCCCGTTCTACTTACAGGAGGGCCTAGGTAAACCCAGTAAGCAGTTAAAATGCTTTTAGCTTTTTCTGGAATGTCAAATGTGTCTATCACTCTACCTACACTATAAGGTGCTGTTTTCAAAAAATTTGAATATTCTTTCATTAAGACTTTTTTATCAGGATTTCCTTCTGAATCAGCTATATACATTATTGCATCAGCAGCTTCTTTACATAACCTAATAAATTTTGTAACAGATTCTTTACTACCGGGAACCTCTTCTTCTATTTTATTTATTGTCTCCTCTACCCCAAACGGCATTACTACATTGAAATTATCATCTGGATTTAATGAAATTGCCCTAAAAGCTTCGGGAACGGGATAAAACTCCGCGTCAATCTTAAAATCTTCTTCAAACATTTTCCTTACTGGCCCTAAATTTGGTGGTTTGCCATAAGCAGCCAATACATGCATAGTAGGTTCAAACTCAAAGCGCCCTCTTACAAAACTTGTTGCAAATCCGCCAGGTAAATTATGCTGTTCGAGTAATAATACCTTAACTCCCTCCTTAGCTAATTGGGTAGCTGCTGTTAATCCTCCATTTCCCGCACCTATCACGACTACATCATAGGTTTCACTAAAACTTTGACTGAGATTGTTTTCACTCATAAATTTAACCTTCATATTGAATAAGAATTTAATAACAAATTATCTCTTTTACTATAAAAGCTTTTATTTATCATTCAGTAGAATAAAAAAAAAAGTAAAATTACACACTCTTTTGACCAGTTTTATCTGCTTAGATACTTCTTGGGATTTTAATCTCTAAGTTTGTAATTGGATAAGATGAGCAAGGATGAAAGAAATTAAATTTCTTATCTGCTTCCCTTCTTCCATCAATTATTGGACTCACGTATAAATCACCATTTATCAAGAGAGAACGGCAAAGTCCACATTCTCCTGAACGACATACTGAAGGTGGGGCTAAATTTGCTCTTTCTAAGGCTACGAGAACCGTTTCAGTTGCTATTGCAGGAATTTCTTTTGTTTGATTTCCGATTTGAACTTTAATTTTAAAAGTCTTTTCAGCAACCTCCTTTGGAAAATTAGGTAAATTTAGCACATCTTTTACTTCACCATACACTTCTTGACGGACTCGTTTTCGAGGTAATTTAAATTGATCCATTTCTTTCTCAATAAAATCATACATTATTTGGGGACCACAGATAAAAAATGAACTCGTATTTATATCAACGTATTTTTTAATGATATTGGCAGTGATGAAACCTTGCTCACATCCTTCTAGAGTGACCTCATCGCAGCTTAACACAATTATAACTTTAACTTTATCCGGATATTCTTTTTCAAGTTCCTTTAATTCGTCGTAGAATATGATGTCATCTTCTTCGCTGCTTCCATAAATTATCGTAAGGTTAATATCTAATTTTCCATCTGCGATTTCTTTTGCCATGGAACGGAATGGTGTAATTCCAGATCCTCCACCAATACCAATAATATTCTTTAGATCCCGGAGATTATCATAATAAAAATGCCCAGATGGTTCAGAACTTACTATTTTAGTGCCTACTTTCCAATTATCCCAAATATACGGTGTTAAGAATCCTTCATCGTCTTTTCTAACAGTAATCTCATAAAATCCATTTAAAGCATCCGTAGGAGAGGAGGATAGGGAATAGGGTCGAGTTATCACCACATCATTTAATCGTACCTTTAAACTTAAATATTGTCCTGCTCTAAAATAAGCTACCTCTTTAGTATTTGAATCAGGATCTGGAACAAGTTTGAAAGTTTTAGCAGATTTTGTTTCATCTCTAATTTCTTTTATAACTAGTTGTTGATTCCTAGGATGAAGTTTGCTAGCAAGTTCATTCATCGGGTCTGAGGTTATTGGTTCACTTGATGCTTTTTCTATTCTTTTTTTTCTCTGAGGCACTAACTTTGAAAAAGCAAATAAATCCCTTGTAGGACTTTTGATGACAATATCTTCCTCTTTTTTACTCATTTTTTAGCTCACCTTTTTTAATTAAATCCTGTAAAGTTAGCAAGGCTGCGGTTTCCCCATCTTTTAAAGAACTGCTGTATCCATGACATCTTTTCCCAAATCCTCCGCAAAATTCAAGTCCCTCGATGTGTTTTTCATCATTCATCGACATCAAACGAGGTATAAAAGAATCCCATGGATCTGGTTCATATCCATACACAATACCATTATAAGTTCCAGTAAACCTTGCACAAGTTTGAGGTGTAGCAATCTCAATCTCTTCTATATGATCTTTTATTGAAGTTCCAGTAGCTTTTTCAAAATTATCAATGAGCTCTTCAGCGATTTTATTTTTTATTTTGAAATAATCTTCTGGTTTCACATTATCCCATACTCCTGGAAGGAATGCAGTAGTAATCGAAAGGATACAAGTTCCTGGAGGAGAACAATCTGGAATCGCGCTATTTAAACAAATCGTAGCTTGTACTTTTGGGGTTTTAAGTTCGTTTAATGATTCATATAATTCATCTGTATCCATGTTTTTGTAAATAAAATAACTATAATCTTTTAAACCTAATTCTTCTGTAGAAGCATCTAATCCCATATAGACCACAAATGTAGAAACTGCATGACTCCTAGCATTAATTTCCTTATACGCTATTTCGGGAACTTCAGATTTAGGATAAATTAATTTATTATAAGTAAGTGTTGGAGAAGCATTACATACTACATGGTTTGTTTTGATCTTATCGCCATTTGAAGTTTCCACGCCTATAACTTTACCATTTTCAACTAGTATTTTCTCAACTTTTGTATTATATTCAATTTTTCCACCAAATTCTCTAATTTTAGCGTCTAATGCAGTTGTAAAATCATGGGAACGATTTTTAGGAATATAGGCTTTCCTTAACATATATACATAAGTCATAACGGTAAATATAGTACAATTTACTCTACTTGTTGGAAGCCCTAGATAAACCCAATAGGCATTAAGAATTTTCCTAGCTTTTTCAGGAATATTAAGAGCATTTTGCACATCATCTACAGTATAAGCCGTTGTTTTAAGGAAATTCGAATGTTCTTTTAATAAGACACTTTGATCTGGATTTCCACGCGTAGCTCCTAAATAGGCCGTTGCATTAGTGATATCTCTACCTAAATCAAAAAATTTTTTTACTGAATCTTTACTTCCTGGAACTTCTTTTTCTATGGCTTCAAGAAATTCTTCTATCCCAAACGGCATTACAACGTCAATACCTTCATTGGGATCAGTTAAAATAAGCCTAAATGCTTCTGGAACCTCAATAAATTCACTATCCAAATTAAATTTATCCTCAAATAAAGCCCTTATTCCTCCTTTATTTGTTGATGGACCATAATCAGCAAGTTCGTGAAGCGAAGTTTCAAATTCAAATCTTCCTCTCACAAAACTTGAAGCAAATCCCCCAGGTAGGTTATGCCGTTCTAAAAGTAATACTTTTGCGCCTTTCAATGCTAAAGTTGCTGCAGCGACCAACCCCCCATTGCCTGCTCCAATAATCACAGCATCATAAAATTCACTAAACTGTTGTTCAGTTATTTGTTCAATCATTTTCATAAACTCCCTATAAAATTTAATATCATTGAATTAATAGATAGTTATCTTCGAAGATTTAATAATATTTTTTTGGTAAAGTTAAAAACAATTTATTTTTTCGCGGGAGAAGCATAATTTTTTAAAACTGTTTTTTCATAAGTTTTATAACTGGGATTAGCATAGCAGTAAAGACATCCGTGATAACATTCCCACTCTTTATCATATCCCCCAATATCACGACTTTTAGTACATCCGCAAGCTTCTCGTTGTCCTGAATCTTTAGCTAGAGAAAGTTTAACCTTCCACAATGTACTAAGATAATTACCATCAATACAGTGAGCTTGAAATATTTGGGGTATCTTTAATAACTCAGGATTACAACAAGCATAAATTTTAAACTTATATTGATTACCTATTTCTATAAGTTCTTTTGTTGTTTTTATTATTTCTTTTAAAGTTGGTTTATAGTAATCAAATGAATATTTTTTCATTCGTCGCTCTACTTTTGCATAGTAAGTAACAAACGAAATAGTACATCTTCGTACACCTGCATCGGCAAAATATGACGCAATTTCTTTAAAATCAGAAAGATTATTAAATAAAACACCATCTTCTTTCCAAAAAACAATCGGATCAAATCGCCACATTATATGATCTGGAGAAGTGATTTTAGTTAATTCATCTAGTTGGGAAAAACTCTTTTCAAGAGAAGGTGCTAAAGGTTCGAGAACTTTCACAATAGAATTTCGAGTAAAGTGAAAATAGACAGGTATCATTTTATTTGAAGAAAGAGTAGAAGGAATATATTTCGAAAAAATATCCCACTTCTTTAAAAAATTATGAAAATCTTTTGACCATAATACAAATCCAGCCACATCACGAGGTTTAAGGGAGACTTTACTGACTTTCTTATTAATGGGATTCCTAACATTTATAACTTCTTTTTCAATAGCTCTTTCAAGACGGTTCATGTAAAAAGCAATACCATCCGTTCGACGACTAAAACTAATGATTTGCTTCATTTTATTATTCTATATTCTCTAATTAAATGCAGATTTTATCTTTTATCATTATAATTAAAAATTTTTTATTGACTTTTTCTCACTTCACTCTATGATTCTATCGGTCAAAAGTTTTTTTAATTAATTACTTTTTCAATATATAACAATTTAAATTAGAGAGGTTTTAAGTCAAAGATGAAGAATCATAGCCAAAATTCGTGTCTTGAAGAATTATTATGTACATCATGCGGTAAAAAGATTAATCCTTTAGATAAGCCAAGATTATGCTCATGCGGGAAGGTGTTATACCCACAATATAATCTTGAAAAAGCCAAAGAAACCCTTTCCAGAACTACTATGGAAGGGAGAGCCTATAAT
>JAHQWS010000281.1 GCA_029856295.1 Promethearchaeia archaeon | reverse complement strand
ATTTTAAAATTGTGGACCTCCCCGAATTTAATATACTATATACAGATAAAACATACATAAATAAAGCAGATATTGGCAAAAGCCAAATCTCATAGAAGTAGTTACCAATCCTAATGTATAATAAGAAGAAAGCTATTCCAAAAATTATTAAAAAAAAGGTTTTTGCTATAAGATGAAAAACATTTGAAAAGACTGCGGAGAGTATCGTATCTCTACTAAAAAATTTTTTAAACTTTTTTCGCTTGTATGGCTTCGACGCTAACTTACCTTTCGATGTCTCAATAAACTCTATATCAAAAATTGAATGTTCTTTTTCAGTTTCCATAGAAATATCCCCTACAAATAGATAAAAATCAAAATCTTCAGCAAATGCATGTAAATATTTAACACATATACTATGATGCCAAGACCAACCGATACAAATCCTATTAACAATGCCTTAGCACTTTTTTTTCTATCAAAAAGAAACAATCCCACTGCTCCTAATGATATAACAATAATTCCACCAAGAACTAATATTAACATTAAAGTAGGACCATAATAATACGCACCGATTACTAATAATATTCCCATTAATATTAAAAACAGCAGTTTCTTATATTTAACTAGAAATGCCATAAGAGAATTCGCAAATTCAAGAGTATCATTTAATTTTTGGTTAAATTCTGAACCAAAATTAGTTCTGCTCGACTGAAAATTTGTATTTTGCAACTCATCGTTAATGTAAGGGTTTGATATACCGTTTACTGAATTATTGAATAATTGTTTATCGAGTTCCACACTATCCTGAAAGGTATTAATTGGTATTTTCTCTTGTCTATCAGCCCCAAATTTCTCGATTAAGCTGATATCTCTATTTTTACTTCTAATTTTTTTAATATACGTCCATAAACAAGTAATACTGAGTGCTAAACCTACAATAAGTCCAATAACAACTGTGAGCAACCAATTTATCTGTGATTCAGATGAAGATGAATCTGTATCATCACCACTATCGCTGCTATCACCCCCATCATCGCCATGACCCCCATTTCCTGAAGGCAGCTTTTGATTTATCGACTTATTCAAAAGGATTCCATCAGAATGGAAATCATCGATTAAAGAAATATTAAATGTATACTCATCAGAATTACTATAATTAAAGGTAAATTTAGAATAATCAGCATAATCATCACGAGTAAAATTCTCAGTTTTATAATACGTTCCATTCTTAAAAACTGTAGCATAGATCCTTGTATTATCAGCAGGTGATTTTCCAGAAGCAAATCCATAAGATACATTATATCCAAAATAGAATTTATCATCTACTTCAACAATTTTATCATTGTAGTTAAAATCATACAATGTTTGGAAAATTATGGGAAGTTCACCCAAAAGCTTTGAATGGTGATAAATTTTTAGAATACCGGTAACCCCTGGATAATAAGCAGGATCTTCTGGAACCAAAAAACTGAGCTGATAGGTACTATCAAACTGTTTCTCAAGAAGTAAAGTGCCAAAATAAGGACTTTGGAATTGTACATCAAAATATTGGTCAAATCGGGAGAAGATCATATTGCTAAAGCTAGTTGTAATTGTATTCACTTCCCCTAAGTAGACCGAGCTTTTATAATTACAATCTATTTGAAAATCATCCGTCATAGCAATGTCGCACACCCACAGAAAAATATCATGATTAAGTACTTGTAAATTAGTGCTCTGATAATATTCTTTGAATTCATTTGAATATAACGCCTCAACTAAGCTGCTCGTTAAATCAATATCAAATTCTACTTCTAAATCTAAAAGTTCAGAGATTTTAAAGGAATAGTAAATATTCTTTATATTTGTATAATCTATGGTTTGGAGCACAAAATTCTTAATTTTTTGTTTCTGTAAGTCAAACAGGTTTAATGCTTTTAATATGGAAATTGCGTAGAAAGTATTCATTAAAATGTTCTCAGAACTTTTAGTGTATGAAACATCACAGCAAATTGTGGTTGAGCTTTCATTAATAGTGCTCATAACATAAGAATATAATGCAGCTTTATTGAAATCCAAATCATTCAGTTGACCTAAATTCAAAAAGTTAGTGAGCAACTCTAAAGTCTTGACTACATGAAAGTTATGCTCTAAGAACACATGACTATTTTTCTCATCATCATCCATAATGCTATTTAACAATGGATTTGGGGTAAATCCACCATAATTTGGGTATAAGTAATTTAAAAATTGAGTCTCTATAATATTATCAACTAAATCATTTAGATTACACACGTTATCAAACTCATCCAGCATGCCGATATTATAGAGTACTTCCAGAGCGTAATAATTTGTTGTATGTGAATATGGGAGCCTAATTCCGTTGTAATTTTCATCATACAAATCACTATTATATTCGAGTGGTCGAGAGCGAAAGTCCAGACTTTTGCTACTACTAACAGGCGATTGTTGGAACATATCTATAGATCCCGCAAATAGATGATCACCGTTAGAATAATGATAACTTGAAACGACTTGATCATAGATTTCCGGGATATAATCCACGAACTCAGATTTTAAATAGATATTAAATGCACTTTTTACAATGGTGTGAAGAAGCCTTAATGAAGTATAATCCTTGGAAAGAAGAGAAAATCCGTTGTCATATTGCTGATAATAATTTATTATGGAAGATGCGATTTGATCCTTATCATTAGAAGATAAGAGTGATAGCTCCCCCGTCTCATATAAAGCTCTTATGACCTGAAATGTATCTATAAGTTCATGATACGAATAGTATCTTGAAGCATCCCATATACCCCATGGATTGCGATTGTCTAGAATAAAATTGATAACTCCATTCCGATCAATACTTGAATATCCCGTTAAATCAGATAATTGAAGTCCCAAGGCGGTACCCACAATATCGGTACAATTTGTAGGTCTCATTACATAACTCATTTCGAAATACGGTACGTTATTGTCATAGTGCTTATCTAGAAAGTCGTAAAATTCGGTGTATGTCATAATTCGATTCAGAATATTTAAGCTTTTTAGACTGTAATATGAAGACATGAGAGTTATATCCAGATCATCTAAAGTATCGGTACCATCGACCTCATCATTATAAAATCCTCCATAAAAATAGCTTGATTCATCGGTATCTTGCAGGTCTTTGATATAATAAATAGTTTTTAACCATTCTTGGGTATGACCACTCGGATCGTCTCCTAACACTTCCAATGCCAGGATCGCATGATAGGTATCATCGATTGTTGAGATCTTAAAGTAGGGAAGTAAGGTAGCAGAATATGGCTGCCCAATAAATCCGCTGGTGTCAGGATTATAACAGTCCCAAATGAAATTTAGTGCTCCAGGGACATCAATTAAATCCAATTTATCTAAAATATATAAGCTTAATATGGCATAACAATTGACTTCTAGCAGAGAAGGAAACTGAAAATAATTTAAATAATCCATATTAGAAAAATCAGTGTGCAAATATCTCTCAGCATAATTATCCATGAAAATATAAGAGGATTCATTGTAATGGGCCATTATATAGCTTAAAATCTCTGCTTGATTAATTGTACCCAACGTACCAGTCGCATTTAGCACGTAAAGAGCGAAATAAGTTGCTTGAAGCGAAGATTCATAAACTTGCGAAAAATATCCCTCTGAGCTAAACTGATTTAGCTTTGAGTTAAAAATTGACTCGAGATTACGATAGTTCGCCCCTGTGGAAACTTTCGGAATATTTTCTTGGTTTATAGATTCATTATTATCATCAAAACCCTTTTGAATATATTCTTTATCTGAGAAATTAATAATAGTATTAATTTGCATTGCATTAATTAATCCAAGCGATATTGAACAAATTACTAAAATGACAAGCCAAGAGTTTCTATTTTTCATATTGAAAAATTGGAAATTTGTTTTTTAAAAATAAAATAAGATCAAATCTATTTAAAGAAAAAACCTCAGACAAAGAATTCAGCTTTTTTATTTATAAACAAACAGGATAATTAAACCTAAAAGGAAATAATAAAGAGGTTTAAAAAAATTCTTTAAAAAATGTTTTCAATGCAGTGCTGGTATTGTGGATGCGATATT
This sequence comes from Promethearchaeia archaeon, assembly GCA_029856295.1. Classification (GTDB taxonomy): domain Archaea; phylum Asgardarchaeota; class Lokiarchaeia; order Sigyniarchaeales; family SOKP01; genus LW40-45. The sequence continues at coordinate 16,412 of JAHQWS010000281.1, read as the reverse complement.
CCATATGAACTTACAGAAAAAATTAAAAATAATCAAAACAACGTATGTTGCGAAAGATGTTGTGCTGTCCTCTCTAAACAAGGTATTTTTATTGAAGAGCAAATTAACAAAAGTGGTTTAGATTTAAAAGAAATCCATCGACAATGGATATTTATCCTACACAGACAAGTTTACGGTTTGCTGAGAAATTCAAGATATACTATCATGATAAGAGAAAAGAAAGGACTTAAAAATCATCAAACTTTCCGTTTGGCGAAAAAACTACGATTGACCTCTTTAGAAGAAGATATTCCTAATAATTGGATAGATCATCCTAATATTAATCGTAAGGATTTTATGGATTATCATGAATATAGGCAAAGACAATTATGCGTTGATAAGATTTTCGAAGCCTCATTCTTACCACTATTTCAAACTTCTATTAAATTCGTTTATGACTTAATAATCGGTAATCATAAAATAGACGATTTTCATGGAAAAGTCCAAATGGAGATAATAAAAGATTTGATGAATCATCATGGAGTTAGCATTAATTTCTATGAACGAGGAACATTTCTATATTATATAACAATATATATCTCACGATGTATCTATGATCTGATAAAGAGATCCAACCAAAATCCTAAGCAAAATAAAGATCTAATTGAGAAGATAACACATGCAGTAGTTTTTGATGTTTCCTCTAAAGAGGTGAATAACGAATTGCTGAAGTTAATTGCTAGCAATAAACGGAAACGATTTAAAAGTAAATATGAAATGTTTCAGTCAGATTTGATTTGGAACCAACTCTATCACGAATCATTCTTAAGTTATATCCGTTGGCTAATTAAAATAATTCTAGAATTAATGAATAATAGTATTGATTTTTCAACCATTCAGGGGATAAAACAAGATCTTGTTGAAAACTTAACCCGAAGAAATCTTTTTGGAAAGAATATTAGATTACAATCAAGAATTAGAGTGAATTTAATCATTGTTCTCTCTCGTATGATTTATACAATATTAGTTACTCAAGCTGATAAAATGAACTTAAAATTACATCAAATAGAACTTAAAACTGAAGCCATAAACGATATCGTGGAAATACTAATGAAAGGAATTATTGCTAATAACCAAATATGCAGTAATTATCTTGTGGAGTTGTATGCAATTCAACCTAAAGAATTTGATTACACTTTCCAAATATTTCGATCCGAATTAAAATCGGATATGATATTTGCTATAAGTTTTAAAAACCATTTGTTTTGGTTAACAAGAATAGTATATGGGTTAGTTTCCAGTGAATTTGATCAAAAAAAGATTTCCCAATTTGAATATACTTTGATTAATGATTTAAAAAAATTTGGCAAGAAAAGAGAAAAATATAGACTGTCATCAGAAGATACAGAAAATGATTCAAATAATATTGGAAGTGTATCAGAGAATGGATCCATGTCTTCTCGTCCCAAGAAAAGTAGCTCAAAAAAGGATCGGAGGGTTAGGTATCATTTTGAAGTCCCTACAAAGTATAAAAATGATAAACGAATTGTTCATGCTCCCGCTTGGAAATTTTTTGAACTTTTAAAAGATCAGGCATATCCAGACTTAAGTATTGCTGATTTCTGGTCACACTTAGGTTTTAATAAACAATATCATCAGAATTTAGCACTTCATATTTCTCAAAAACTTAAAAAGGGAGTAATATACACTCCTGATGTTAAGACATTGGAAAATATCGCGCAAATTATCGGTAATGATATTAATATTGATAAGATATTGAGGAATATGATAATAAAAGAGATTAAGAAATTATCAGGAATTAGAGAAAATAAATTAGATACGCATTGGACTGGTTGGAAACAAACAAGGGAAAAATGTTGGAAGTTAATTGATGAGTATTTAAAGAAGAATCCTGCTTTAAAACAATCTACTAATTATGGAAAACTACAAAAGGATCTAATGGATTATTTGAGTACTTATGATGATATTCATGTTGTTTTATCTAGAGATGATATGAAATTGGAACATATTATGAAAGGAATTATTGCCATTCAATTGCTCCAAGCAGATAATCCGCTCCCTCAAGAGGATATTCGAAAAATATCTGGTTTTAATAATAACCGGCATATTAGAAATATAAGAAATGTTCTAAATATTCCATTGCCAATTTCATTTAGAAATAAACAACTGTTTAATGATCCAGATAAAAAACTAAGAAAATGTTCAGATTGCAATGAGATAAAATCATATAATGATTTTCGAACACATTATAAAGATACTGAGGTCTTTAGGTCAGAATGTCGAGCTTGTGAGAGCAAAAAATTATGCATCGCGACTTATCAAAAGAAATTGTTAGCGTTGATTTTCCTTACTTTGAAAAGTAAGGGGAAAGTAGATGTAGATAAGTTCTTAAAGGATGTTAAGCAAGGAAAAAGATTCGATCTAAGATTTAAATGTGCTCAATGTGATTCCGATATGACAGAATATCTACCGGCTTTAGATTTAAATCATTTAGATCCAACCGGAAAACAATATGAGTGGAATAACCTTAGTTCTATGCCTATTGATAGAATTATTCGGATTTTAAATAAAAAGAATATTGAGATAGCATGTGCAAATTGCCATAGCTTGTACCATGCCTCAACTTTTGCTGCGATTAAAGATTTTATTTTAGAAACTGAAAGTTTTGAGGAAGTAAAAAGTGAAATTCATGGTAAAACTGCAAGGAGGTCAGCTCGGCTTTCAATAACTAAAAGAAAGATTTCTGAAATGTTATATGGTGGTGTATGTCAAGACTGCAAGAAAATTGGAGTTGATAAAATTCCTGCTCTTTCGTTCCACCACACCCAACCTGAGTTAAAAACTATAGATCCAAGAGAATATATTAATAAGAATTATCAAGATATCATGAAAATAAAGCAAAAATTTTTGGAAGAAAAATTGAAGCTTTTATGTATAAATTGTCATAGGTTGGAAGGATCTTTTATATTTGACAGATACAAGCAAACGATATTGAGTAAATATTTATTAGATTAAAATTCAAATTGTTTGTGTAGGCATGTTTGATGGCATTAATAGATCTATCACAGAAACAAACGTTCATTTAAAGGTAGTCCCAGAAATCATTAATGATAATGCTAAAATAAGTCTTTTTGAAAACTGTTTTAGTTTTTAAAAGCAGATAATTCTTTAACAAAATAAAAGAGAAATAAAATAAAGTCTGACCTAGTTTTGGAAGACACGGTTGATAAGAGTTTTACCAGCGAGCTGCCAGTACTCCACTTGCGCAGTAGACATTTTAACTGGATCCGCTTGTAAATCTTTAAACTTTTTTACCATTTCCTCATCCGCTGGCCATTTGACATCCACAGACTCATATGTCTCTAAATCCATAATGTTAATCGAAGTGTCTTCAATAAAATTTATTTGCGCATTGCCCTTAATGATTTCAGGAACCTCGACCATCGAACCGCTAGGATACGTAAGGCTTCTCTTGTTGTCGTCAAACACTCCAACGCAGACCACTCTTACTTTTGCGTGTCCATGCTTTCCACTTTTTGAACGCTCAGTATTTTTGATAACACAGGGTTCTTCATCAACCATAATATACTGCCCAGTTTTCAATTTTTGTATCTCTGTCCTTCTAATTGACAATTGTAATTACACCATTCACTTTTTTGATTTATTTTACAAATATTTTTAATTTTGATATTTCTATTTTTTTATATATTAAAATTCTTTGATATTTATTTTTTTTACTTCTTTTTCTTTAAAAAAGTAAAAAAATATCTTATAAAAAAGATATCATTTTTTGAAGATCATAATATAGAAAAAATAATTGAGATTATTTATTTTACAAAAATGTTAGAAACCCTCGGTAGGAGCTTGGATTCCGCCATAAGGAAAATAAGACGATTACCTCAAATCGATAAAGACGCAATCAATGCGTTAATACAAGATTTGCAGAGAGCACTGTTGAGTTCGGACGTTAAAGTTGAATTAGTATTTAAAATGACTGAAAATATTAAAAAAGAAGCAATGAACACTACTCTCCAAAAAGCTAAGAGAAAAGACTTTATCATTAAGCTTGTTCATGATGAGCTTATAAAAACGTTAGGGGGGAAGAAAGCTCCCATTAGAATTAAACCAGGTAAAAAAAATATAATATTGCTTGTTGGAATTCAAGGCTCGGGCAAAACCACCACAATCGGCAAATTATCTCAATTTTATAAAAGTAAAGGGTATAAAGTGGCAGCAGTAACAACAGATACTTATCGTCCAGGAGCTTATGAGCAACTTGTTCAATTAACAAAACAAATCGGAGTTAAATGTTATGGAAATCCTAAAGAGAAAAATGCCATTAAAATTGGCGTTCAAGAAACCAAAAAAGCAATGAATGATGGAAATGAACTAATTATAGTTGACACTGCGGGCAGACATAAAGAAGAAAAAGAATTAATGAAAGAAATGGCAGTTTTAGAACAAAAATTAAAACCGAACGAGGTCTGCCTTGTAATCGACGGAAGCATAGGGCAACAGGCCTATAACCAGGCTGAGGTATTTGCGAAAACAACAAGCTTAGGCTCAATTATAGTAACAAAATTAGACGGAACTGCTAAAGGAGGCGGTGCTTTATCAGCTTGCGTTGCGGCAAACATTGGTATCAGATTTATAGGTATTGGTGAAAAAATAGACGAATTCGAAGAATTTGAACCAACTACTTTTATAGGAACGATCCTAGGTATTCCCGATTTAGAGGGTTTAGTTCAACGCGTACAAGAGGCAGAAGTCATGCCCGATCCTGAAACAGTTAAGAGAATGATGAGAGGTAAATTCACGCTCGAAGATCTGTACCAACAGCTCAAATCAATTAAAAAAGTAGGGAAATTCAAGCAAATCCTTGCAATGATGGGAGGAGGAAATATACCCGATGCCTTAAAAGATGATGCCGAAAAAAACATCGAAAAATGGCGCGTAGTTTTAGATTCCATGACAGCCGAAGAGAAAGAGTCACCAAATCTAATCAAAAAATCAAGGAAAAGACGGATCGCAATAGGAAGTGGAACTGATTATGCAGTCATCAATAAGATGCTCGACCAATTCCGGCAAATGAAAAAGATGATGAAGCGATTTACGCAAATGAGGCAAAAGGGAAAAGGAGGGATGCCGGGGATGCCGGGGATGGGGAAGGGCGCAGAGCAATTTATGAAGAAAATGTCTAAGGATTTTAAATTTTAAATTTTAAAAATACATTGATAAAATTGGTCAATTTCTTATTACTAATTGAAAATATTATCGATTACAACAAAAATAACATCGATAAAGGAAATACCCCTCCTGATATATATAAAATCTGTTCCTGCATAAGAGAGACATTTTGTCTTTCCTATGCAATAAGAAAAAGTAATAATTTGTATTTATATTTTCAAAATGAAAACGTGTTAATTAAATTCGAGGGTATTAATTTAAGGTATTTAAGTTCTGATGAGAGGTCTCAGGCTCTTTTATTGAAAAAAGCTCTGGAAAAAGTAACTCAATATAAACGTTCACCATCTGATGATTGGGTTAAATCTACTCCAGGAATTTATGTTAGAAGGTTCATTAATAGTCATGCGTTCATATTATGGTTAAAATTAATGGAATTGAAGGATATTGTCTGTGTTTCCAATTCAATATCTGTGTTTGAGTTTCCATTTTTAGCACATATATATGATTTACCTCCAATAAAAAAACTTAACGAGTTAGGAAATTTGACTAAAATTTTTTTCATAATTTCGCTAAATCCTCATATCAATACTCTTCTAATTAAATTTTTGAGTTCTATGGCACAAGTATTTCCCTCAATGTTAGAAAATGTCATTTTAACACCTTTAAAAACAATAAAAGCAATAAAAGATAAAATTTTATATATTAATTTTCGAATAGATCAACAAGAGAACACAAATAATTCGAATAAATGATTTTAAAAAACGCAAAAATATATGTTGATGGGCTGCTACGGGATGGAGTAATTCTTATTGACAATAAAATTATTAAAAAAATAACCTATAAACCAAAAAAGGAAGTTCTGAAAGAACTTTCTGAGCAAAATGCAGATAATGAAGAATTTGACTGTGAGAATAAAATAATCCTCCCTGGCATTATTGATATTCATTCTCACTTAAGAGATATGGGACAAAGTGAGAAAGAAACGTTTCTAACGGGAACAAAAGCCGCAGGCTTTTCAGGAATAACGACGGTTTTTAATATGCCAAATACTAAACCACCAGCAATCACGTCAGACCAAGTTAAAAAATGGATGGATAAAGCTAAAGATAATATTCATGTTAATGTTGGATTTATCGCAGGGGTTCCAAAGGCAATTGATTATGATGAGATCATGAAAATTATAGATCTTGGAGTAATTGGATTTAAAATATATCCTCTTAGCTCTTTGAATGAAGTTGACTGGACTGATTATTTAAACATACAAAAACTCTTTCATATTTCATCAAGATTTCAAATTCCCATTTTTATTCACCCAGATTGGCCTTTATCCCCGGATAAAAGAGATAAAATTCTTCAAGAATATACATTGGAAAATTACGATACATTGGAATTACATAATAAGCTTTATCCATGCCATATGGAAGCCCAATACGTAAATTTTATTCTTGAAAATTATTATAAGATTATTGCTGATAATAATTTGAAAAAGGAGGAATATCCTATAGTTCATTTCTGTCATATAAGTTGTGTGGAAAGTTATACCTTAATAAAAAAAGCCGTAAAGCAATATAATCAATTAAAAATAACATTTGAAATTACACCTCATCATCTTCTTTTGTCCAATAAAATTAGTTTACACAATGAAAATTATGGCAAAGTGTTACCTCCATTGCGAGATGATGAGCATCCTCAATTTTTCTATAATGAACTTCAAGAAGGAAATATAGAATTAATTGGTACTGATCATGCCCCTCACACAATTATGGAGAAATCAAAACCATATCATGATGCTCCTTCAGGATTTCCTGGCTTTGAAACATATCCCCTATTATTATTAGATAAAGTATGCCAATATGAACTCTCTTTAGAAAATTTTGTAACAATCGCTTCAGAAAATCCCGCAAAACGATTTAATTTAAAGAACAAAGGATCTATAAAAGAAGGATATGATGCTGATTTATTAATTGTGGATAAAGTACCTGTGTATGAAATTAATCCTCAAACTTTCAAGACAAAGGCAAATTATTCTCCTTTTGAAGGGTTTAAGACGTCAATTCAGATTTGGAAGGTATTTTTAGGAGGATCTGAGATAAGTTCTCAACCAAAAGGAAGAATAATAAAGAAGTAAATATAAAGTATAAAAAATCGTTAAACATAATATGATATAGGTATGAAATTTTAACGAGGGATTATGTCAGACGAGGAACCATTTGGTGTGGAAGATGGTAAATTGTTAATACAATTTGCCAGAGAAAATATTGAAAATTTTTTAAAACAAAGTAAAAGAATTCCAGTTCCCGAAATTATCAAACAAAAATTCGGGGATAAATATGGGGCATTTGTAACTTTAAACACTCATAATGTTTCTGGAAATCTCTTGAGAGGTTGCATTGGATATATTGAACCAATATATCCATTATATGATGTTCTTCATAAGGTTTCGGTAAGTTCTGCAACCGAAGATCCTCGCTTTCCCTCAGTTACGCTTAAAGAGATGGATAATATTGTAATTGAAGTATCTATATTAACTCCCCCAAAATTGATTGAGGTTAATGATCCTAAAGAATATTTAGAGAAAATTGTAATTGGAAGGGATGGATTAATTGCCGAAATGGGAATGAGAAGGGGTTTATTATTACCTCAGGTTCCTGTTGACCACGATAGAAATTGGACGGTTAAGGAATTTCTAAATCATACTTGCCAAAAAGCATGGCTCTCTGCTGATGCGTGGCAAGATAAAAACACTAAGATTTACTCTTTTCAGGCAATATTATTTGAAGAGGAGAGGCCAAAAGGCGAAGTGGTTAGAAAATATATTAATTAATTTTTACCCTTAAGGCCATACAAACAGTTTATCAAAGTTCCCATTCCTTACTTTATTACCTTATAAATGAGAAGATACTGTTTAGATATATTAAAACAATTACATTAATTATTATGAACATAGCACCCACAATTAACGATAATTTTCTTGAGAGAGTATTAATTTTGCTCTATCTATTTTTCAGAATTTTATAAATTCTGAAACATCAAAAATTTTAATGAATTTTTCAGTTTTCGTAATGATACAAAGATACAAAGGGATTTTTTCGGGGGAGCTTTCGGGATTTTTAGGTATTAGGATGTATTTTTGGGATTTATTGGGGATTGTATATCTTGTAGTGTAGTTACGATTGATAATCTATTAGTTTTTACCTGCGCTTTTTTTGCGTTTTACGGCTCCGAACCATACGGAATTACCTTTATAACAAGAGAATCTTGGATGATTTTTTTTCTCATTATTGCTCTTATATAACGCCAATTATTTATCTTTCTGTTTCTATATATTATCTCAAAAAAATGACAGCCTTCATAATGAGTATGTTCCACATATAAAGAAAAAACCATAATATCCGGAGAAATTAAAAATCCGGGTCATTCCTCTTATTTTAACTGAGAAAAGAAATCCACTTCTCTTTAAGAAATGGTTAAAATAAAAATTCAATAAATTTTTTCTCTCTCTACCTTATTTATCTAAAAGGGATTATTATATAATATCATGGAACTAACGCAAAAATTACCCATTTTTCCAACGGATTCACAACTTGAAGTATTATGGGATTTGTCAGAAAAATGCCGCCTTATATATAACTTTGCGTTAGCCGAACGGATCAAAAATTGGAAAGAAAATAAGGTCAAACCAAAAGAAGAACGGGAATACATCAATTACACCGACCAGCAAGATCAATTACCAGTAATCACGAAACAATATCCGGAATACAAGTGGGTATATTCTAAAGTGCTTCAAATGACCTTAAGGAAACTTGACGCAAACTACAAGTCATTCAAAGCTCTATGGAATAACGGAGATAAAAAGGCAAGATCGCCACGATTCAAGAGTAAAAAATATTTCACGACACTATGCTATAATCAATCAGGATTCAAATTAGAAGATTCTACCATCACTTTTTCTCATAAACACCCCTCTAAAAAAGTACTTTCTTTTGAACTTCCCAAAAAATTAATCCCGAAAGAGAAAATCAAGCAAATGGAAATTTTTTTAGATTCGCTAAAGCGTTGGTTTATTTCCATTACCTACGAGATTAAAACACCAAAATATAGAGATAACGGTTTTTACCAAGCGTTTGATTTAGGAGTTTCGCAAACTGCTGGAGTAAACATTCATGGCAAGTTTGTGTCATTTAAGCATAGACGAGCTGATCTGTATTGGAAAAAAAGGATCGAAGAAGTACAATCGAAACGAGACCATTGCAAGAAAGCTAGTAATAAATGGAAATGGTACAACGACAAACTAAAGAGCATGAAGCGAAGACAAACAAACCAGCTTAAAGACTACCAGCATTGGTTATCTAAACAAATTGTTGAAAATACCAAAGCAAATACGATCATTATCGGAAAATTAGATGTAAAGGAAATGGCTAAAAAGAAAAAAGGAACGGGAAACGCTAAGAAAACCAAAGCCAAAAAGACGCTTAATCATTCCGTTCAAAATACGGGTTACATGTCGCGATTTGCCGAATTCTTAACTTATTAAGCTGAAAAATTAGGTAAAAGAATAATAAGAATTGGTGAGGATAAGACGACCAAAGCCTGTTGTAAGTGTGGAAAGCTCTCAAAGAGAACAATCTATGAAAGATTTATTATTTGCGAATGTGGGAATCAAATTGGTCGGGATTTGAACTCGGCAATTAATACCATGGTCAAATTCTTGAATTTGAAAGAATGGAATGAATATGACTTCCTTTCGCATGAACCCTCTGTGGATGAGGAACTATTCCTTCAAATGTGCAATGGTTTTCTACGACATACAGCCAAGCCTACTGAAAAAATAGGTGCGGACTCGTAGGAAGCTACTACCTTTAGGTAGTAGTAGTTCACTATTCTAGAACTTATATTTGAACATATACAAAAATCCCTAAAAGTTTATAATTTTAGTATTTTTCACCTTTACTGCGAGTCCTCTATCTCCCGTAAAAGGCGACGATAGGGCTTAAAATTATTGAATCTTGGTTATAATTCTCAATGGAAAACTGAAATCACCAATTCTAAGACTGAAATTATAATATGTGCTAATAAGCATATAAATTTGCTAACAAAAAACTATAAATGTACTAACAAAATTAGAAAACTTATATTTAAATAAATATATATCAAATTTCTTTTAAGAAAGAATTTTGGATATGAACAATATAATGATTAATCCTGACGCTAAAATTGAGGAAAGTGTTTTCATTGACGATTTTGTAGTAATAGGTAAAGGAGTTACAATTGAGAAAGATGTATATCTTTCCAAAGGAGTTAAGATTTACGGCAAAGCTTTAATAAAATCCGGGACTTATATTGGAGACAATTGTATTATTGGACACCCTCAGAGAATCCATTTAAAAAAGATTATAACCAGTAAAAAAAAAAATTCGGATTTTGAAAGTCCACAAGTAGACATCGGAGAAAATTGTACAATACGCACAGGTACAATTATTTATTCCGAAGTTTCTATTGAAGATAACTGTCAAACCGGTCATAATGTATTAATTCGAGAAAAAACCGCAATTGCCGAGAATACATTAATTGGAACAAACAGTATTATTGATGGTAATGTAACTATTGGTAGAAATGCCAGTATTCAAACTGGAGTATATATTCCTCCCTTTTCAGTCATTGGGAATAATATTTTTATGGGACCGTTTAGCAAATTAACTAATGATAAGTACATGATGCGTAAAAAATATGACTTAATTGGCCCTACTATTGAAGATAATGTATCTTTAGGTGCCAACTCGATAATATTTCCAAATGTAAAAATAAGATTTGGGACTATTGTAGGAGCAGGAGCAGTAGTCACAAAGGATACAAAGGAAAAAGATATAATTATAGGAAATCCTGCGAGATTTTTAAAAAAAGTTCCGGATGATTGGAACTAGTAAAACTATACTCTTTGAAGGAGTTATTTATGAGCCTCTCGGGTAAAAAGATTTGGATTGATATAGAGGAACCAAAGACAGGGATCATGTTTAACTCTCTGTTTGAAATGTTCAAAGCAGAAGGTATTGATCTCCTTATTACTGCCCGAGATTATGATTCTACATTTCAAATCTTGGATGATATGGGTGTAAAATATCAAAAAGTAGGAAGACACGGTGGAGAAAAACTATCTGATAAACTACAAACTTACATAGATCGTTTACAAGAGCTTCTACCCCATGTAACAAAATTTAATCCAGATTATTTTGTTACTTTTTCATCAGTAGAAGGCACTAGAATTGCTTATGGTTTAAACATCCCTTCAGCTGGATATAATGATGAGCCAAGAAATGAACCTGTTTGCAAATTAATCCTCCCTCTTCTTAATCAAGTCATAGTCCCTTATTGTGTACCAGTAGAGTGGTATATACGTTTGGGTGCCGACCCAGAAAAGCTTTTGCGTTATAATGGTATTGATGAAATAGCATGGCTTTCAGAATATGAACCTAATCTTGAGATTCTTGAAAAATTTGAAGTGAAAAAGGGGAAATATGTGATAATGAGAAGTGAACCTTCATTTGCATCCTATTTTATTGACAAGTTGGAACCTGATGAAACCTTATTAAGTGAGATCTTTCCACCTACATATGAAGAATTTTCTGATTATAAATACTTCTTGCTCGTCCGGACTGAAAAACAAGAGCAATTTCTCAGAGCTAAACTAAAAAATTACTCGGAGGATAAAAAAGTGGTAATTACACGTTATTTACCTAATTTAGTTGATCTTTGCTTTTATAGTGCCTTAATTATAAGTGGAGGGGGTACCATTGTCCGTGAATCAAGCCTTCTAAATGTACCCTGTATTGAGTATTTTCCCGGAGAAACTGCGCCACAGGAGCATTTTTTGATTAAAAATGGTTTTCCTTTAGAACATATTAGAGATATCAATATGATAATTGAAAGATCGAAAGAAATTCTTCAAGAAGGTCCATTGTCTAACAGGTTCAATTTCTCTTTTAAGGAAAAAATAAAACAATTCGAAAATCCAAATAAAATTTGCTTTAATTATGTCAAAGAAAAATTAAAGCTCCAAAATCGTTAAAATAAGGTTTCAGGAGTTTAAAAGCTTTTCATAAACTTCTTCTAATTTTTTCCCTACTGAATCCCACGTATATCTTTTAATAAATTGTTGTGCCTTCTTGATCATTATAGATCTCTTCTCCTCATCATTAATTAAGTTGATAATTTCCTTCGCCAAGAGAGAAGGATTCTTTGGCGGAACAAAAACAGCATTATCTTGAAGAACTTCCTTAAAGGCAGGTAGTGATGAACAAATTACTGGCGTACCACATGCAATAGCTTCAACTGGAGTTAAGCCAAAACCCTCAGCAGCGTAAGAATATGTGATAAAAATATCACCCATAGAATAATAAACTGGAATATCTTCTTCAGAAATAAAACCAGGAAAAAAAATATCTTGATAATTCCTTTTCCATTCTTGAAAAATTTGTTCCATATAAAAGTCGGGTTTTCCTCCTAATATTAAAGTTAGATTGGGAATTTTTTTCTTAGCAATATTATAAGCAGTAATAATATCGTCTACACCTTTATATAAGGCTATACGTCCTATGTATAAAAGAACAGGCCCATTGATTTTCATTTTGTGTTTAAGCTTTTTAGCCTCTTCTGGATATGGTTTAAATTTTTCCTCGATAGCAGAATAAAGATTGAAAATTTTGCTAATATTTATTTTTTGCAGAAAACTTTTAATTTCTCTCCTAATTGAATTAGAACATGTAGTTAGAATGGTGGCTTTTTTTGCTACTTGCTTAAATAAATATTTCTCTACAGGAAGTAAGGAGAATTTTGTTTCAAACGGGCCTAAATCATGAAGAGTTGAAACAATATTTTTTCTTTTACCTAAAAAAATAAGTGGTAAGGACCCCTTTGGACCGTTTCCATGAATAATATCAAACTGTTTTCCCTTAATATATTTAATTACATTAAAAACAAATTGAGGAATCCAAAGGAAACTCTTTTTAATCACCCTAAATTGTATTATATTCGGAAGATTAAGATTTTTATTCCATTCAGCTGTGATTAACTTTACATTTATGTGTTCTTGCTTATTTAAATAATCAAAAACACCCCTAATAAATTTAGCACTTCCATCTTGACTATCTGGAGCCACGGTTAGTGATATGAGACATATATTAAGTTTTTTCATAGCAAAGATAAGAAAAAAGTTTAAAATTTAAAAAAATAAACATTTAAGTCAACAATTCAAACCCATCCTCAGTGATAAGTATAGTTTCCTCTGACTGAGCTACAAAAACTCCTTTATTTTCTGCCAAAACATAGTGCGCTTTTAATTTATTTTGTTGAACTAATTCTTGGAGACCGAATGCAACTCCCATTCTAAACTCTTTTGCTAACCATCTTTCAGCGAATGGTAATGTTTTATACTTTTTATTAATATGACCCAATATTTGTTTAGATGTCTTTCTTCTTAGCGGTACTCGTCCGGAGTAAGGATTTAATTCGTAAATAAATGAGTTGTTTGTTAAATGAACAGAACCCTCTCCAGTAGATGCGAATATTTCGACGGCAAATACATCACCTTCGTCCATAATATCACCTTTCTGATTTCCTAATTCCGGTAATGCTTTTTTTCCATGAACAATCCATCTTTCAATTTGATGGCCACCAAGTTCTTTAATTGGGTTATATTTAAATCCTTTAATTATGCTTTCTATTTTTTTGCCAATTTCTCTAGTATTTACATTAGGTTTGGCCATCATTTTAGCAGCATCTACGGCCACTTCAGTAGCCTGTATTATGTTCTGTAAAGATTCATCCGGATTAAAATTAACAGAAAATGCAGTATCAACTATATATCCGTCAATATGTACACCTATATCTAATTTTACCAAATCGTTTTCTTTTATAGATAAACCATCGTCTCTGGCGGGGCATGTATAATGAGCAGCAATATGGTTAATTGATAGGTTTACAGGAAAAGCCATTGCTCCTCCTAATTCTAATATTTTTGATTCTGTCGCTTCAATTATTTCTAAAGCATTTTTGCCAACTTTAATTTTTGGTTTTATAAACTGTTTGACTTCTTTTGCAATATTTCCAGCTTTTTTAAGAGATTCAAGTTTATGTTGTTTTTCTTCTTGCTCTTTTTCTAACTCTTCCTTACTTTTTTGCTTACTATTTGTACTTTTTCGATTCTCGGTCATTAAATTATGTAATATGAATTTTGACTAAAAAATTTTGATATTAAATTAAAATAAAATTAAATAGAAAAATAAAATATATTAAAATATTTATTATATTAGTTACTATATTATAAAATTAAGATACCATTTTTTCAAGTTGAATTATCAGTGAGTGAAAATATCAGCGAACTCGTCGAACTTCTAAGACAAATGGAGGCAATAAATTCAGAAATACAAGGTTCCGCTATAGTTTCAGTTCAAGGCTTACCAATCTGTTCAGTCCTCGCACGTGATGTGAATGACGGAATTGTGTCAGCAATGTCAGCAGCAATTCTATCCGTTTCGGAAAGAGCTGTTGATGAGCTCGCACGAGGGGAGCTTAAAAGAATTCTTATAGAAGGCGAAGATGGGATAATTATTTTATCGAAAGCGGGCTCAAATGCGATATTATGCACTCTTGCGCGGGCTAATGCGTCCTTGGGTATGGTTTTCCTAAATATTGAGAGTGTTAGTAGAAAAATCTCCGAAACTTTGGATTAAAAATTACTAATATTTTGAATTTCAAAAAAAGATCTATTTCTAATTTAATTTTAATTATTTTATAAAACCATTAGATAAGATTCTAAAGAATTTAAAAACTAAGATTGAATTAAAATTAGGACAAAATAAATCTCTAACTAGGTTAAAAGTCATCGATATTATTCCAATTAAAAGTAATTTCTTCAAGTGAGGGTATATTAATGATTGAATTTGGTATATTTGTTAAATTATTGTTATTTAACATCAATCTAGTTAGTGATTTACATTTTCCTAAAGATTCGGGTAATGATTTTAATTTATTACCATTCAGGCATAATTCTTTAAGTGCTTGAAGAGAGCCTATTGATGCAGGTAACTGTATGAGATCATTACCCCATAAGTTTAAATATTCAAGAGAGTGGAGAAAACCGATCGAATCTGGGATGTATTTTAATTTATTATTATATAATGTTAAAAACCTTAGAGATTTTAGTTTTGCAATTGAATCGGGAAGGATGGTTAAATTATTCCATGTTAAATCGAGAGATTCTAAGTAATAAAGAGCCCCTATCGAATCTGGTAAATCTTTTAATTTATTATGTGTTAAATTCAAATTTTTTAATTTTTTCACTTTCCCAATAGATTTAGGAATTTTACTTAATTTGTTCCAACGTAAATCAAATGTTTCAAGTGATTTTAAACTATCAAGAGATTCTGGTAGTGATATAATTTTATTATCTCCTAAGATAATAGATTTAATTTTAGAGAGATCTTTGATTGAGTTAGGGAGTTCTGTTAAATTATTATGAGCTACGTTAAGATATTCAAGGGATTCCAGTAACCCAATTGAATCTGGTAAAATTTTTATTTTGTTTAAATATAAATTCAAATATTGCAAAGACTTTAGCAATTCAATTGAATTAGGTAATTCCTTTAGGTAGTTTGAGCTCAAATTCAGATATTTCAATGAACCGAGTAAAGATATTGATTCTGGTAAATTGATTAATTCATTACCCTTTAAATTCAAATATTCAAGTTTTTTCAACCATCCAATAGAATCTTGAATCTTTTTAAGTTGATTTCTCTTTAGGTTAAGAATTTTAAGAGATGCAAGAGACATTAGCGAATCTGGAAGGACTTGTAAGCAATTTCCTTCAAGATCAAGCCTCTCTACTAACTTAAGATTTCCTATTGACTCGGGAAGAGAATATATATTGCAGTTTTTAAATGAAATTGTTTTAAGAGAATGGAGACAACCGATAAATTCAGGTACTTTTATTAGTTGCTTATTTCTAATCTCTATTTTAGTGACTTCACCACTATGTACTTCATATTTTAACTGGGGAAATTTCTTTTTCAGAAATGTAATAATAATATAATTATTAAATATTTCAGCCAATTTCGAAGTAGGTAAATTCTCTAAATATTTAATTTTCTTTAATAGTTTTTCTATTCCATAGTCAAAGTTATCATCATTGATCTGTTTTAAATGAGAAATAAAAATCCTTCTTGAAATTGTTT
>JAHQWS010000280.1 GCA_029856295.1 Promethearchaeia archaeon | reverse complement strand
GTCTTTTGTTCCAATGAGGGCAAAGGTTCCTGCTGGTCAAAAATGGATTGGCCGAGAATTAAAGGGAGAGAATACACAAGGTAAATTATGGGAACTTGGTCGCCAATCTTGGCGAAAAATGGGCCTTGCCATGAAAGATCAAAAAGAAAAACCATAATATAGCCCAGGGGGGATGAGTTCCCTCCAAAAGAAGTTTTTAGAGATTTGAACCCCCGATAACTGGCTTTTTGCCTTACTTATTATAAACCAAGATCGCAAGCCAGTGCCCTATCCGACTAGACCACTGGGCTATAAAATCATTAATAGTAAATCGTGAATAATACTTAAAATATTTTTTTCTCTATTATTATTTAATTCTGTATTGTTGTTAAAGATATGTTTGAGCACTACTTGGTAATTTTCGATTTAGATGGAGTCTTAGCGGATACAGGACCAATTCATTTCGAAAGTTGGATTAAAATGGCAGACGAATGTGCTGGCTTAGAATTTTCAAGAAAATTTTTTGAAGAGACATTTGGACAGCAGTCAATTCCCATAACACGAAAATTAGTTGGTCCTGAAATTGATCAAGGTCTCGTCGAAAAATGGGCTAATCTTAAAGAGCAATATTATAGAGATTTAGTTAAAGATAAATTAATGCCCTTGCCAGGTGCTATAGATCTTATTAAAACACTAAAAAAGCATGATTTTAAATTAGCAGTCGGTTCTAGTGGACCTCTTGAAAACGTGGAGTTATTATTAACTAGTTTGAATATTAAGCAATTTTTTGATGTAATTATTGTTGCTGAGGATGTGAAAAATGGAAAGCCTGCTCCCGATGTCTTTTTAATAGCTGCTGAGCGGTTACAACTCAAACCCGAAGATTGCTTAGTTATTGAAGATGCTCCTGTCGGAATTGAAGCGGCAAAAAGAGCCAATATGAGTTCAATCGCCTTAACAACGACCCACGCTAAAAAAGAACTAAATAATGCTAATTTAATAGCCAAGGATTTATCTCATATTAAGATTAATGATATATTGAAATTGTTAAAGTTAAACTCAGGTAAAAATATATGATATTTTTATGTTTAGGTAACTCTTTAACGGCTGGATATCCGGGGTATGATGCTGCTCCAGATGGAATTTCACAAGGCTATGGTAATCTGAAATCCCAGTATGAATACTGGCTTAAAAATAAGTGTTTAGAGCATTTAGAAAAGCATTTAGGAACTTTAGATGATGAGATTGCTAATGGTTTACTATTTATTAATAAGGGCGTTCCTGGAGAGCTTACTAGCAATTTCCTAAGAAGATTTAATCATGATTTGTTAAAAATTAAACCGAAACCGACTTATTCAATAATCATTGGAGGGACAAATGATTTAGGTTGGGACATAACTAACGAGAAAATATTTGGAAATATTAAAGAGTTACATACAATTTCTAGAGATTTTGGCATATTGACTATAGGCGGAACAATTCCTCCTATAAGAACTGAGCAATCATTTGGCTCATATAATAAAAGGAAAATTGAACTTAATAAAATGTTAAAGTCCTTTTTTAAAGAAAATGAAATTCCCTTCGCAGATTTATATAACGGAATGATGGACGATGAGGGAAATTTAATAAAGGAATGTGCATATGTCGATGGTCTTCATTTTTCAGTAGAGGGCTACAAGCAAATGGGGAAAATAATTTTTAAAGACGCTATAAAGGCAATTATAGAAAAGAAATATTTTTAATTTGATCAATTTTTTTCCTATTTTAAAAGATTAAAGATTTATTATTGCAATTTAAGAGTGAGAAATTAGAATGAGTCCTTTATATGAAGGTCTTCCGGCTGTAATATACTCCGGATTATGGGTTCTTAAGGTTTTTAGAAAATTAGAGAAAAACTTTCCAAATTCAATTAAAATGGCTATCCTGTTGACAGATTCCCCTCCTGCCTTTTTAATTAAGATTGATAAAGGGGATTTTGATATTGAAATATTAGAAAATATAAAAGATTCTAATGATTTAGAAAATATTGAATGCGATACATATTTAGCTCTGCCCACCGAAATACTATATAAAGGAGCTGATGGAATAAGAAAAGGAATTGAAACTAAAGAAGTTAAGATTAAAAATTTTGATGCGATAACAATTTTAGCAAAACTCACGGGGGTAGGTTAAGAATGGTTGATAAAATGTCTGCTCTGGAAAGAATTTTAACGGTTTTAGACGGAAAAATTCCCGATAGAGTTCCAGGCTTTTGTTTAGGTGGAGATTTTGATTTTATCGAAAAATTTATGAACTCTCCGTATGCTTTAACTGATGAGGATATAAGCCAATTAGATAAGGATAAAGTATCATATGGTCCCCCTTTTATGCACGCTATAATCGCAAAGTTCTCTCCACCTGAGATATTACCTGGTGGATTAGATGCGAAAATCGATTTATGCTGGCTAACCACTGGAATGGGATTACCCATAAAATTAGAAACTTTAAATGATTATGTTATACATAATGGCGGGTATTTCAAGGTTGTTGTTCGTGATGAGGGAATTCCTCACTGGTGGTATGCGGGTCCAGCACTTTTAAAGAAGGAAAATATTGAAGAATATTGGAGTAGGGCAAATGATTTAAGGCCGAGTCAAGATGAAGTTAGAAACTTTGCAAGAGGCAGAAAGAATATGTTAAAAAAATATGATATTGTAGTTTCCCAAGGTCAACCAGGTCCGTTCGAAAATTGTATATTTGGAATTGGACATGCAAACTTTGCACGCTTGGCGAGGAAAGATCCAAGTTTCCTTCAACAACATATAGAATTTCAATGGGAGACCATGGAAGAGCCAATGATGAAGATGATAATGAAAACTAACCCTGAAGTTGTAATGTGCGGAGACGACTATGGTTTTAATGACGGATTACAACTACCTCCGAAGGATTGGCGCAAATTTATCAAACCAATATTGGCAGAGTACGTTAAATATGCTCATGATGGAGGAGCAAAGTTTATAGTACATAGCTGTGGAGCAATTGGAGAAATTTTTCCGGATTTTGTAGAAATTGGTATTGATGGGGTGGAATCTTTAAAACCGAAAAATAATGATTTGAAGATGTACCGAGAAAAATATCCAGAAATCACTCTGGTTGGAACTATTGACGATTCCGAAATGTTAAAATATGAATCTCCTGAGTTTGTGAGAAATTCAGTTAAACAAAGTATTGAAACCTTAGGTAAAAAGGGAGGATTTATTCCAGGACCTACTAACTTCCTATTAGATCAACCTGCAGAGAATATTGTTGCTTGCTATAAGGCAATACAAGAATTTGGGAACTATTAATTCTAATAATTTCTTTTTGATTATTTAATCTTAACTTTAAACATAACATCATGAAAAATTTTTTATCTAAAATACAAAAATGAATCCTAAAGATTGGAGAGAATTGAGCTACATTTTTGTAATGATAATTCCAATCCAATATGCCATTTTTATCAGCGCCTCAATGCTTTTTTATGCTGGAGGATCATTAAATAATCCAGAGGCTCAAGGTTATTCTTTTTGGACTAATTTTCTGAGTGATTTAGGCAGAACTAGGAGTTATTCGGGAAAACCAAATACTATTTCAAGTATTCTTTTTACAATAGCTTATTTATTATTTGCCATTTTATTAATTCCTTTTTTATTAGCAGTACCTCACTTCTTTGATGGAAACCAGAGAGAAAAGAGACTCAGCAAGTTGGGGTCTGTCTTCGGGATTCTTTCTGCTATTACACTGATAGGTATAGCCTTTACTCCTTGGGATATCTATACTGTTGCTCATGGCATCTTTGCTGTTATTCAACCTTTAACTGTAGTTTTAAGCTTAGTTTTATATTCCATCGCCATGTTCCATAATAAGGAATATCCAAATAGATATGCTTTCACGTTTTTAGCTCTTATAGGAAATCTGGATAATTAGTGTTTTTATACCTATATCAAGATTATGTGATGATACTGTGGAAGGATTAGTAATTATAGTTACACTACAAAAAATTACAACTTTTAGTACTATAATATCCCTTTTTATTCAAGGTTATGGTGCGTGGAAAATTGAACAATCTTATAAAAACACTTAACTCCAATACCCAATTAGATGTTCATACATCCTCTTAAATTCCTCAAGGAGTTTTGCATATTTTTCTGCTGCTGATTTATTTGGATTAATGACAATATTTTTTGAATCTTTAATTTTAGCAGTTTCTTCTATATCTTGAATTAAACCTAATCCATATGCGGCCAATAGACCACACCCTCGTAAGCTTGCCTCAGGCTCGTCTGATAATATCTGCGGTAATTGCGTTACATCTGCTTTAATTTGATATAATAATTTATTGCGAGTTGCACCACCTACACAATATACTTGCTGAATCTTCACTCCTAAATCTCTAAAATTTTGAACATCCTTGCCAATTGCTAATGCAACTCCTTCCATTACTGATCGAGCTAAATGTGCCGAATTATGATTTAGAGATAAACCATAAAAACATCCTCTCGCCATTGTATTTTCTTGTCTGCGTTCACCAAGCATATATGGGTAGAATATAAGCCCATCACTTCCTATGGGAATTTTTTTCGCCATGTTAATCATTTGTTCATATGATATTTCTCCTCTCCCAGTAGAACTGAGAAAATCTTTGCACCATTTTATACTTAATCCCCCGGTATCTAATATCGCGAATGGTACCCAGCCCTTAATAACATGTCTTAAATTTTGAACCAATGGGTGAATAATTGGCTTTTCTTTCTGAACAACAAAAATGGTACTAGTTCCCGTCATATCAACCGCATTTCCTTCACCTATAAGGCCTAACCCAAGCAAAGAAACGATAAAATCACCACCCCCTGCTATAATAGGAATATCATTTGGTATTTTTAACTCCTTAGCTACATCTTTTTTGATTTTTCCGATAATATCATAAGAGTTTGAAATTGGTGCAAACTTACTGAGATCGATCTCTAATACTTTAGCCATTTCATTATTATAATTATCAGTATTAAAATCATAAAGATATGTTCCTGAAGCTTCACTAGGGTCTGTAGCAGCAACTCCAGTAAGTTGAAAATTGATAAAATCTTTAGGAACAAGAAAAACACTCGTTTTATCATAAATATCTGGTTGGTTATCTTTTATCCATCGTACTTTAACTCCAGGCCATCCTGTTGTAATTGGATTACCTGAAATTTTAGCAAGTTCCAATTCCTCATATTCTTTTTTAATCAAATTACATATATTTTCACAACGTTTATCCATCCATATCTGTGTCCACTCCGTTGTAATTTTCCCCTCTTCATCAATACCTACTGGGCCATGCATTTGACCGCATGTACTTATACCTTTAATTGAACTTGTATCAATTTTAACTTTCTTTAAAACTTCACTAATAGCCTGTTTAGTTAATTCCCACCAAACCTCCGGCTTTTGTTGAGCCCAGCCCGGAAATGGGCTATTTACTTCTTGTTTTATCTGAGAAACTGCTAAAATTTCACCTTTTTTATTAACAATAGCCGCCCGAATACTTTGTGTTCCAAGATCAATTGCTAATATATTCATTAATTATTCTCATCAAATTTACTTTATCTAGATAATCTAATTAAATAACTTATTAGAATCTTTTAACTCCTTTATATTTCTAAAAATTTACAAGGTTGTCAAATAGTTCTATAATTTTTATATAAGGCAGTAATATGATAAATTTTTCATCAAAAACATTTATAAATAAAAATATTTAACATAATATATTGAAAATTCAATTTAAATATTTAAATATCAATTTAATTAAAAAATCAAAAGGTTTGATTATATGAAAATTAAAAATTGGAGAGATTTTGTTTTTATACTTATGATGTATGCTTCTATTCAATGGTTCATTCTTACATTCGTATCAATGTTTTTTTATGCAGGAGGAACAATCACTAATCCTACTTCCCCCGGATATGATTTTTTCTCAAATTATAACAGTGATTTAGGTCGTACTGTAGCATATTCAGGTAAATCAAATTTAGTGTCCTTATGGATCTATACAATAAATAATACTATTTACGTTATTTCAATGATGATATTCTTTATCGCATTATACTATTTTTTTAGCGAAGGAGGTATAGACAAATGGATGGGCCTATTAGGCAGTATTTCTGGAATTTTTGTGGGGATCGGTCTTTTAGGTGCTGTTTTTACTCCATGGGACCTTTATCCTGAACTTCATGAAATGTTTACTTACTTATCTTTTTCTTCGATATTATTGATTGTTATCTTTTTTGCCATAGCAATATATCTAAACGAGGCATATCCAAATAAATACTGTTATATTCATTTAATATACATGCTAATAGTAATATTATTTCTTATTGTTTTATATACGGGACCCAGTTTAACCTCAGCTGAAGGGCTCAGACTTCAAGCAACATGGCAAAAAATTTTGCTGTTTGCTTCAAATATCAATTTACTAGTACAAGGATATGGAGCTTGGAAAACAGAAAAAGCTCGACCTATATAAAACGAATAAATAATTACTTTTTTTTTATTCAATCTTTTATTTTAACTATTTCTTGGCATTTCTCCTTAATTACATTTTTTCCAATATTAACAATTCTTTGAGCCAATTCTGTAAGTTTCCATTTTTCATACCCTTTCACATAAGTTGAGAACGTGTCTTGTAATGGATCTTTCCATTTTAATGGTATTTTTTCAGCACCTAATTGCGCACCAAGTATAGCTCCAATATTACCACAGTTACAATCTGTATCAAGACCCATCATCGCAGATATACAAATAGATCTTCCCAATGGATCTTCTATATCCTGTGTTCCATATAAGAGCGACAATATTATTATACCAATGTTAGGTAAAACGTGCACTCCTGAATAGTTACCTTTTAAAAACATCTTTCTTTTTCGATTGAGGATTGATTCAGAAAGAGACCCCTTAATTCCAGATCTATTTAATTTATTTCTCCTAATATCATTCCAATATTCTATTAGCGCCTCTCTAGCTTTTCTAAAATCATCTGAATATTGCTCGTATATCTCAATTGAAGTTTTTACCATTTGGGTATATAGACTTTCTTCAGCTGGCGGAATAAACTTAAGAGCGTTATCTATGTTAGTTTTGATATCATTTTCAAAAAAAGCTTGAGAGAGCAAAATAGCCACAAACACCTCTCCTTCTACTCCAATTCCCGCATGTGAAATACAACCATCTAACTCAGCATAATTTTTTGTTATTTCTGGACATCCCGGGGCAATTTGACCCCAAATATCCGCTCTCATTTGTGCTCCAATTGCGTCATAATAAAAGTTATTATTAGTTCCTGACTCAGGTGGCCATATTCCATTTCGAAGGTTTTTCAAGGCTACTTCTTCCGCAGTGAAATTAAGTTTATAAAGGAGATTAACCCATTCCTGGGCAATATCTTTTGCTGTGAGATTGATTCCGTGTTTTTCTAGCGCGATTAGCGCGCAAATTTCATACATTTCATCATCATTTACTTGATTTAAGTCAATTGGCTCCGGATAATGTGTTATATCTCCATATTTCTCTTTTATAAGTGAATACGGTTGAAATTCTACAGGAGCCCCTACAAAATCTCCGGAAACACGACCCATCCATGAACCTAATACCTTATTATAATATTCCTTAGAACTAATTTTTAACATAATTATTTCAAATATTTATTTTAATATCAAGATTTTTACTTTAAATAAAGATTAGGTTTCGGTTAAAAGATTAATTTAAAAAAGTATAATGAATAAATTTAGCTAAATACGTGTTTAATATTTGGAGAATAAAAAAATTGATAAAAACAAAAGTTACAGAAATTTTAGGAATTAAAAATCCAATCATTTGTGGTACAATGATGGCTTTATCAGGTCCCGAATTCTCTGCTGTATGCTCGAACGCAGGAGGGCTTGGTATTTTAGCTTCAGCGATATATAGGAAGCCTGAACCATTACGAGAAGCATTGCAAAAACTTAAGAGTCTGGTTAAAGAGCCATTTGCGGTGAACATGAATTTATTTCCGATGTTGAAACCTCCAAATCAAATGAGACATCTCAAGGTCATGATTGATGAAGGAGTCAAAATAATCGAAACTTCTGGCCATGAAGCACCCGAAAAATTTCTTCATCTTTTCAAAGAACACGACATTATCTGGATGCACAAATGTGCTGGCGTGCGTTATGCAAAGAAAGCTGCTTCACTCGGAGCTGATATTGTGGAAGTCGTTGGTTGGGAGAATGGTGGTCACGTGGGGCGTTTTGATATTGGTACTTTTGTACTAACACCTGCAACTGTTGATGCCATAGATGTGCCCGTTATTGCGGGAGGCGGTGTGGTTGATGGGAGAGGATTAGTCGCTGCTTTAGCATTAGGAGCAGAAGGAGTTTTAATAGGTTCTCGATTACTTATAACTAAAGAATGTCCCATCCATGATAATTTAAAAAAGGCTCTTGTTAATTGTAGTGTGTATGATACAACTATCGTTTTGAGATCAGTAAATAATGCACTTCGAGTATGGAACAACCAAGCTGCTCAAAATATTCTCAAACTAGAAGAATCAGGTGCCCCTGATACAGAACTTTTTTCTGCAGCATCGGGAATGTTTACAAAAACCATGTATGAAGAAGGAGATGTAGCTGCGGGTATGATGACCATTGGACAAGGTCTTGGACTGTGTGAAGATATTCCCACAGTAAAAGAACTTATCGAGCGCGTAGTGAAACAAGCTGAAGAGATAATTCAAAAATTACCTCATTCCTAATTTTTTATTTAAGCTTATTTTTTTAATTTAATTTTAATAGAAAAAATTTTTTAAGAGTTAATTAGACCGTCGTATTACTTTTCCTGGATATTTTCTTCGTTGTTTTTCGTTTTCTACAACGATAACTCCATTGATTATAACATGAAGTAATCCATCTGGGAATTGATGAGGTTGCATAAAATCAGTATTATCTATTATTGTGTCTGAATTGAAAATTACAATATCGGCACTATTTCCCTCTCTTATTAACCCTCTATCTCTTAGTCCTAAGCGTTGTGCAGGAAAAGAGGTCATCTTGCGAATCGCATCTTCCATGGTTAACAGTTTTTCTTCTCTCACATATTTTCCTAATAATCTCGGATAAGTACCAAACGTACGGGGATGAAAAATCTTAAAATCAGGTAGTTGCGGACTGGCAGTTGCATCTGTTCCAATCATCTGATAACGGCTGGTCATAATACGGCGAATATCTTCTTCACCCATAGACTCTATTGTTATGTTTACATCTGCATTTTCATTTATCAGAATCTCGAAATAGGTTTCAAAATCGTTCGCTTTTCCCTTAATTTTGGTAATTTCTGAAATACTCCTTCCCTCCACGTCTTTCCATTCCTTATTCTTAAAAAAAGTGATATAAATATGATCAAATCCGCTAGTTTCAATCCAATTTTCCCACTCATCTGAAGGATTGAGGATATCTTTCTTGATACGTTCTCTATCTTCAGGATTATTAAGGCGTTCACGTATTTTTTCCTTGCCTCCCTCACGAGCCCATGGAGGTAAACTTGTCATAAGTCCAGATTGGCCCCGATTATAAGGATATTGATCACATGTTATATTTATCCCTCGAGCATTAGCTTCCTCCATCAATCGAACAGTCTCTTTACTCGCCCCCCAATAAGCTTTACCTGCGACCTTATGATGGGCGATTTGCCCTCCAACACAGCCCGATTTTTCAACGATCTCGATGACTTCTTTAACTGAACTGATTAAATTCTTACCCTCACCTCGAATATGTGAAAAGTAAAGGCCATTATATTCCGCAACGACTTTCGCGAGTTCAATTATTTCTTCCGTTTTAGCAAAAACCTGTGGAGCATAAATTAAACCCGTGCTTAATCCAAATGCCCCCGCCTCCATTGCTTCTTTAACGTAAGATTTCATTTTTTCAATCTCTTGAGGAGTAGGATCGCGATTTTCATACCCGGGTCCTCCTGCTATTCGAATAGGGGCAAAACCAACTACAGGAACTATATTCCCAGGGATCCGCAGTTTATCCATCTCTTCAAGATATTCCTTATATGTATTCCATGTGATCTTTAAATCCCCCCCCATGGGAGTTAGGCTACTAAAAAGTTTTTTAAATTCATCTAATTTTTCATGAGGGATAGGTGCCATACTTTCCCCACACATCCCGACTACGCTCGTAGTTATCCCCTGACGCATAGCAGAATCCATTCTGGTATATATTGCTAACAAAAAGTCTGTATGTGTATGCATGTCAATAAAACCGGGACATACCATTAAGCCTTTTGCGTCAATTTCTTTAGCTGCAGTTTCTTTCAACTTCGGGCGAATTTTCTCAATAATTCCGTCCTTAATTCCAATATCAGCATAATACCATGGATTTCCCGCGCCATCGACTATTTTACCATTCTTTATAATAATATCATAACTCATTTGTATCAACTCAATATTGATAATTTAAAATCCTTTTTGGACATATTCCATAATTCGTTCTTTAGTCATTCCGACTAAACCTAAATCATCAAGGGTTCTCCCCTTCCAGAAATCCATCTCACAAATTGCAGCACCTAAATGAACAATCGAATCTATGATCGGTGTAGGAACATTTACTAAATCACCTAACTGTGATCTATGAACTAATCCGTAAGGAAGGTCTTCAGTAATGTATCTATTATAAATACTTGATGGCCCTCTCATATGAGCTACAATCCCATTTTTATCAAATGGGGCCCAAAAATCATCATTCATGATGCTACAAGGATTTCTAAACTTTTCATCCTCAAATTCTCGCATTTTAAATCCAAATGCGTTGGCAACTGCTAAAGTTTCATCATAAACTTTGCGAATGATACGAGCTGGGGCTTCTGTGATTCCCTCTCGATAAAGGTAAAATTCTCCTTTTGACCATTGAATTCTTCCGACATTTAATAATGTGCCAGGTGGATGAACCGTGGGATTTGGATTGCTAAATGAAACAGATAAAATATTATCTATTGGTTTTAGTACAGGAAAAGTATCTTTTACCAATCCTAACATCTCTTCGGTTTCACTTGAGGGAAAAGTAGAGAATAACATTTGTTTGGCTTTTACAAATAATTCCACTTTAGAGGGGCCGATAATTCTAGTACCGTATGGTAACGTATTAGTTTCTGCAATATGTATTTTTTTCTTTGGAGCTTCTTCTCTTAATCTTTTGGCAAGTCTTAATGCTCCTGCGTCACCTGCCCAAATAACGACTAGTTGACCATCTCTAAGATGAGGTATCATACTATCAAAAAATGTTTTATGGGCGATTGCGGGAATAACAAGGTAAATAATATCAACATCTTCCATAGCTTCTTTAAAGTCCAAAGTGACCTTATGAATCTTTACTTTATCTTCTACTAATCCAGTGCTTTCTATCACCCCCGTTTCAAGAGTATTTTTAAAATGTTCTTTATAACTAGGATGCTCACATAAAATGACATCAAAACCTCTTAAAGTTAAATCTACTGCCATTTGATGGCCACCATTACCGGCTCCCAAAATAGATATTGGTTTTTCCATATTAAATTACCTCTAATCTATATTTTTTCGTCATAATTTTAATTTAATTTAATATCAAAAAAATCTTGCTATCTTAGAGATCTAAATAATGTAATCTTATTTTGTTATACGTCTTATCTTAAGTTGAATTTTATATTTTCATACAATCATCACAACAAAAATAAGATTAATTAAAAAAAAAGGAAACAGAACCTAATGTTTACGTACTTGACACATTACTCCCTGGATACAATTAATACCAATCACGGGATCATAAGGCGGAAAATAGGAACATAAAAAATTAACATTAGTTTCCAGGTAACCATTCTCTTCGGTTTCTTTTTCTGGCATCCACCAGCCATAAATTCCATTTACAGTATCAGGGCGAATACCCTCAAATATCTTAGCCTTGTGCTTAGCAGAGCCCAGGGGTGTTTCAATGACTACCATATCACCATCTTTTATACCCCGCTCGTTCGCTGTTCCCGGATTTATTAATAGTTCGGGATATTGACCTTCCTTCTTAACCCATCTATAGTCTGCTCCACGGGAGAGTAAATAATTCTGAACTCTTCTTGTAGTTAAATAAAGAGGATATTTCTCGGAAAGATATGGTAAAGATACAGCGCTATCCCCGCATTCGTGATAAGTAGGTAGGGGATCATATCCATATTTCTCCATACGCTCTGAATAAAGTTCTACTTTTCCGGATGGTGTTTTAAAACCTACTTTTTTATATTTTTTAAACCGCGGCCTCCAGGTTATTGGACCCGTTGTACATAGGCCCTTATAATCCAAGGGACCAGCACCTCTAAAAAGTCGGTCCACCATTCCTTGAGCATTTTTCCATGGTAAGTAATTTTTCTCGATATATCCCTTTTGTACCATTAATTCAGCTATATCATGGAAGATTTGAAAACTGTCGCGACAACCTTCAGGGGCATCTACTAATTTAGGCATCGCACTGAGCCAACTTCCGTAAGAGCTCATAAACATAAAATTATATTCATACATGTGTTTTATTGGTAAAATTAGATCTGCTAAGTCTGAGGTAGGGCTAGGGGTATAGGCCATTACCATTAGAAAATCGATTTTTTTCATGGCTTCGATCACTTTCCGAGAGCTTGCATATGTCATTACGGGATTATTCCAAAAAACTATCCATGCTTTAACAGGATAAGGTTCGTTATGAACCATCCCGTTTATTAATGAAGGATTGTGTGGATTACGCATAATTGCATTAGACCCCGCCCACAATGGAAATTTGTCGGCCCCCATAGTTTGTTCTTCTACTTCTTTATCTAATGCCGCACTTTTAGTTACTGATCCCAACCCTCCGTCCCCACCAGCACCTAGAGGTCCTTGTTCTAGACGATTTCCTCCTTTTACATCAATATTTCCGCAGATTGAGATCAATGCAGCAAACGCCCGACATGCTTGGGTAGAATTTGCATGCTGGCATAGACCATTATTACCCCGGTAGCTTGCCGGTCCATTAGTTGCGTACATTCTCGCAACTTTAACAATTTCATCAACTGAAAGTGATGTGACTTCCGCAGCCCATTCAGGAGTATATTGTTGAATATGTTCTTTAAGTTTATCAAAACCTAAACAATAATTAATTACAAATTCTTCATCGTAAAGGTTCTCTTTAATAATAACATTAATCATTGCCAAAGCTAAGGCACCATCGCTCCCAGGACGGATCTGTAGATGCAAATCTGCGAATTCAGCAGCTTCACACCGTCGGGGATCGACAACAATGAGTTTAGCTCCATTTTTCATAGCTGCTTTAATATGTTGCCATTGACCTCCACATGATTGTGGTAAATTCGTTCCAACCAATAGAATACATTTAGAGTTTTTGAAGTCCTGGGAACTGCGATATATAGTTATACACTCCCCATAAGTTAATGGGTCAGCCGTCTCAGCAGTCCCCTGACAAAGATCTCGATTAGTCATTATGTTTGGACTATTAATTGTTTTCATAAATAATCTCACGGACGGCCATTCTGCCATGGTTGCGCATATTGATTTGTTACTATATTTTTCAATGACTCCCCCTAATCGATCGGCTGCTACCTCATAGGCTTCTTCCCAGGAGATCTCTTTGAATCCTGATGCGGTTCTCAAAAGAGGTTTAGTGAAACGCTTTGGATGATAAATAACCTGCCAATCGTTAAGCCCTTTTGGACATGCATACCCCTTACTTTGTGGGTGGTCTTTATCACCTTCCATTTTGATGATTTTATTATTGATAGTATCAATGGTTGCCACAACTCCATCATAACAGGGACAATTCCACCAAGGACAAATAGTCCTAATTTTTTTAATACCTTCAGTATTGTTCATTCTTTCATTACCTTAATTAAGTATAAAAACTATTTTTCTTAGGTTTTTAATATTTAAGAATCATAACCCTTTTGCTTTTAATTCTTTAAGCATGTTTTCTTTTCTTTCTCCAGTTAAATCGTACCACTTATATACAATAAGAGCCATCACTATCATCAATATGGCAGGAATTAACCCAGCATGAACTCGAATACCCCATATGGCCAAGGGGGTCTGAGTGGCATGAGGATCGGGATTATATGCCGTAAGAATGTGAATGACTGTTATCACAACTCCTTGGATGAGGAAGGCAACACGATAGAAAAACATCCGGACTCCTGCTAGCGCACCTTCAGCTCGCCGTCCCAACGTCAAGGCAACATCATCCATTGTATCTGCCGCCAATGGCATAATTACTATAGTATATCCTGCGTAAGGTATGCCACCTATGAAAGTATATATGATTCTTTCCTCTAATGTTGTTATCCATAATGTAGGTAAGTAAGCAATACCCGATAAGAATAAGCATAAAACTAATGTTTTTTTGAATCCAAACTTACGAGTAAAATTATACCAAAATGGAATGCTGATAACAACGCCCGCAATGCCAGCTAAATTAATAAATATTACGTAAGTATAAGGTACTCCTAAAACATCCTTAACAAAATAGATTTGAGATGCATTCAATAAAGTTTGTGCTGATATGATTATTGTGTAAGCAATGAGAATGATCACAAAATTCTTATGTTTAAAGGCTAATTTCATGGTTTTAAAAAAGGATTTATCTGTTGATGTTTCATATCCCCGTATAAACATCTCTTTTAACTGTTCAGACTCTTTTATACCAAAAAAGAGAATTATATTGAAAATCACCAAAAAGACGACCACAATAGAGGCAGCTCTAACGAACGAGCTTTTATCACCGTATTTAATAAAAAGTGGAGGGATAACACGCATGAATGCCATACCAAAAGCCGCTACAATTACAATTATTGCAAATCCTTTTCTACGTTCATATTCAGAACGAAACTGGTTAGTAAATCCGCCGTAGATATGGTCATTATAGATTGAGAAAAAAGTATCGAACAAACAAGTAATTATTACCATATATAAAAAAACAATCAAAATATTCTCGGGACTAACATCTGGAGTAGTAAAAATCATGAAATAACAGATTAATATTGGAATACTAGAAATCACAATCCAAGGCGCCCGCATTCCCCATTTTCTCGTCCATTTTAAAGGCTTATCAGTTAGATAACCCAATAGAGGGTCATTTATCATATTCCATAACGCAAAGATTATAAAGGCGATTCCTACTAAAGCAACTGGTAAGCCAATTTCGACCTCATAAAAGTAAAAAACTAAAGCAGAATAGGCGGTTAATAAATAATTGATAATAAGATAACCAAAGCCATATGATATCATTTTATTTGTGGATGATATCTCCCATTCATCTGTTTCTATTCCATTTTCGTCTTTCATCATAAATCCAACTTATTTTTTTTATTCCTTATTACAATTTGATTAAAAGCTATATAAGCTTTTTAAAAAAAATTATCTTTAATTTCAGCTTCAATTATATGCGTCCCTTTTAGGTAAACGGGGTCGGATTCGTATAATTTCTCTCAGCTGTTCCTCAACAAGTTCATTTTTTAGATCTCGATTTTTTGACCATAAATTATCAATTTCAGAAGGATCGCTTTCGTAATCGAAGATATCTCCAATATTATCATGACCATCATAAAGTGATAATCGATGCGTTTCTGTTACCAGAGTTCTCACTCTAAAAATTCTGTCAGATGCTATTTCTTCGTCATGTTCAATAAGAACTCTCTCTCTTACCTTCTTATTTGGATCATTCAATACCGGTGTTATATCATATCCTTGAAATGCTTCGGGATGAAATTTTTCTTTTACACCTAATATGTTTAAAATTGTTTTTGGAAGATCAACAGTATTTATAAGAGAATCAGAAACTCCAGATTTTGTCACCCCCGGCACTTTCCACAACAAGGGCATATTTATAATACTGCGATAATGGGCAGGTCCTTTCAAAATAAGCCCGTGATCTCCACAATAATCTCCATGGTCGCTGGTAAAAATGACCATTGTATTGTCTGCCATTCCAGTTTTTTCTAACGTCTTAAGAATTTTCCCAACTCCATCGTCAATCATGGTTATAGAACCGTATGTAAGTGCAGTGAAGTTCTTTGCTACATCCTCGTCAACTTTCTGAGGAAGAAGGTGCGGGAAGCGGGAATCTCTTAATATTTCTCCTAAAAATTTATGATTAAGGAGGTTTTCACCGTCTTCAAAATTCGATGGCAATTCAATATCGTCAGGTTTATACTTGTCTTTATATCTGCCTGGTGGACATACAGGATGATGCGGATCATTATACGAACAATGCAGGAAAAAGGGTTTATCTCCATTTTTTCCTTCTGAATGGCGTTCAAGGAATTCTACTGTTTGATCTGTTATATACGCTGAAGGATACAATTCCTCCGGTAATACAGTCTCATAATAATTTTCATATATCGCAATTAGTCGATTTTTTAAAAAATCCAGTTTTTTATAGTTTTTCTCTTCTAACCATTCAATATAGTGTCCTGCGCAAACATCGCCATGACCTACCGTAAGCTTTACCTCATCGAAACCATAATATGGGGTAGGAAATGGCGATTTTAACTTCCCTGACATCCAATACGGAATAACTTCTAAAGAATGGTCTTTTTTCTTCTTATAAGGAAACGCATAGAAATTAAAATGCATTTTTCCTACTGAGATTGTGTGATAACCTTGATTTTTTAATATTTCAGAGATCGTTGGGACCTCTGGATTTAAATTAATCCCATTTGATCGAGTACCATGAACACTTGGATATGAGCCTGTAAAAAAATTTGCTCTGTTTGGCATACAAATGGGAGTAGCACAAAAATATTTCGTAAATCTTATTCCATTATTAGCAATACTGTCGATGTGTGGGGTTTTTAAAATGGAATTTCCCGCACAGCTGAGGTGATCGGCTCGCTGCTGATCGGTAATTATGAATAACACATTCATTTTTTCACTCATGCTATATCAACTTTTATTATCAATATCTATTTTTTTGATTTTAATCATTAATAAAGTCCTTAATACTTGAAGCAACTAACTCTGGTTCATCGTGCATAACCCAGTGAGAGCTCTTCTCCGCTTTTACTATTTGTAAATTCTTTACAAACTCTGGTAATCCTTCAAGAACAATGGACCTCACAAAATTGTCTTTCATTCCATGAATCACTAAAGTAGGGACATCAATAATTCCTGAAGATTGTTCGATAGTTCTGTTAGCCCTATAATAGTTCACACCACATAAGATTGAATCTGGTTGAGACCATGATTCAATATATTTTTGCTTATCTTCTTCGGTAAAAGCATTTTTCTTCCGGGTAGTTCCAAAAACAGCAGCCTTTAAACCCATCATGTCGTTTTTTAGCAGACTTTGCTCTCCACCAGGTTTTAATAATTGAAAAATATAACCACTCGATCTTCTTTGTTTTGCGTTTTTTTCAATTTTCTTCCTAAATATTTTTGGATGTGGTGCATTGATTATAACAAGCTTCTTTAATAGTTCGGGATATTTATAACCAAAAGCCCAACTGATAGCTCCACCCCAATCATGGCCCACAAGACTTTTGGATTCCCAAAAGTCAAGGAATCCATGTAACAACATAATAGGTTCTCCAGTTCCAATAATAATGGTATGTAACTTTACTCCATTATAACCTTCTACATATTTTTCTTCGATTTGGTCAAATATTTCCAAAAAGTCTAAACACCTTTTTTAAAATAATAAATTGAAATGTAATTGTTAAATTACTGGGCAGATCTATTTTCTTGAAAAATTTTGCCCATAAGCTTCAAATGATTTTCAGGAATTTGCGATTGCTCCTCTCGGTATAATTTGATCGCTCCGGTAGGGCATGTTACAGCACAAACTCCACATCCATAGCATTTATTGGGATCTACAGATGCTCTCTCATTTTCAACGGTAATAGCTTTAAAAGAACATCTTTCTGCGCACAAACCACATCCCTTACATGTATCTTGATCCACTTTAGAGATATAATTGGATTTAGCAACACAATGTTCATTTTTATCCTCAAAACGAGTCATTCCCCTTAAAAGGGCACAACAACATGCGCAACAACAGCAAATTACGAAATGATTGGGATCTTTCACATTCTCAGTTGTAAAAATCAAACCTAATTTTGCATATTTATCTACTAATTGATGTGCTTCTTCAAGTGATAATTCCTTTCCTTCTCCCCGTCTGATAAAATATTTTCCAAACAATCCTAATTGAAAACAAGATTCTTCAATAGGATATTTGTCTTTACACTCTCGAATGCCTAAAATCTCCGTCCGATTCCGACAAGGACAGTCTGTAACTACGATTGGACCTTTACAATCATCAAAAATCCGATGTATTTCCTCATAATTTAAAATTTCAGATTTATGATCAATCGATGAATTTATAGGAACGACCCTTGTTATTGAAGTGCCTGCATCGGACGATTCATAACGCTTGTAAAATTTTTCATCAATGAAAAAATGTTGGTATAATTCTGCTCCTTTTTTTCCAAGCCTCTCTAATGATTTTGAATATTTAAATCCGATGTTTAAAAGATGAGCCATGGCAATAAAATATGAGTACCCCCCAATATCTTGTATAATACCTTTATCTGTCATATCGTTTAAAATTTCTCTGGTTTCTTTTAAGCTTTTTCCAATCTTCTTAGCTATAGTGCCAGCCGATAATGGTCTGGTCTCTAGATGCTGGGCAATCTCTGCTTCTTCGGGTGTGAAAAGGAGTTTGATATACTCCCGAAAAGAGTCTGAAATTTTCCCTCCAGTAATGGGGATATCACTCGGATACCTTCTCATTTTTCTTAATATTATTTCATATGGATCTTCGGGTTCAGCTGATGTAATTTAATTCACTTCCTTTAATTTTCTTTTCTTCTAAGATAATGATTCGTTAAATAATATCTGTTATCAAGTTATTGCTTAAGAATCATAATTAATTTTTTAAGCTTGTCACTAATGTAAAGCTTTTTTAAGAAAAAAGAGAAGAAAGCTTGAAAATATCAAAAAATGTAAAATCACTTATTAGTAATAAAAATCTTTTTATTATTCTTTAGCAAATTGATTATTATGAGTGAACATATGAATGTATTATTTATAATTACCGATCAACACCGTGCTGATCATCTCGGCTGTGCTGGCAATCCAATATTGAAGACACCTAATCTTGATAGATTGGCAAGTGAGAGTGTAAGATTTACGAGTGCTTTTTGCACAAATCCAATGTGTATGCCTAACAGAGCCACCATTCTTACAGGGCTATATCCAAATATGCACGGTGTCAGAAGCAATGGAATAAATTTACCGTTAAAAGTACCTACTATTACTGATACTCTACGAAATAATGGATTTCATACAATAAGCATTGGGAAATTGCATTTTCAATATTGGGCTCGAGGATTTGATAAAACATCTATCTCAGCGGAGGCTATTGGGCCTTGGATAATATATCGGAAAAAAATGAAAGAAAGCCTTCCTATACCTTATTATGGTTTTGATGAGGTCGAAATGGTAGTAGGTCATGGTGATCTTTGCGCAGGGCATTATTTTGATTGGTTGGAAGAAAAAGGTCCCCAATATATTGATCCGATAAAAGAAAAATTCCGGAACTTTTTTAATCTTCCTTATTATGATACTATCTTACCTGAGGAACTTTATCCAACTACATACATGACAGAAAGAACAATTTCTTTTTTTGAAAGATATGTGAAAGCTGATTATGGAGAAAAACCTTTCTTTTTACATTGTTCAATTCCCGATCCCCATCATCCTGTGTGCCCTCCTGGAAGATATAAGGACATGTATAAACCTGAAGATATTGAGCTTCCTGCTAATTTTCACGATTTAAAGAATTTGGTGACGCACAAATTTTTAGGACCACTCTTAAAAAATCCTGCTTTTAGAGGAGCATTGTTGAGGGAATCAACGGAAGAAGAAGTCAGGGATTTCATAGCATTAACTTACGGTTCCATCGCAATGATTGACAACGGAGTCGGTAAAATCTTAGCTTCCTTAGAAAAGCTTGGATTAGCAGATAATACAATGGTCATCTATACTAGCGATCATGGGGACTTAATGGGGGATCACGGAATGCTTCTCAAGGGACCATGCCCCTTTAAAGGCATATTAAATGTTCCTTTATTATGGAAAGTTCCAGGGCTCACAAAGCCAGGTGTTTCTGAGTCTCTCGCAAGTTCAATTGATATCCCAAAAACCATATTAAATCTACTTGGTATTAGGAAAAGATTTCATCCTCCGGATATGCAGGGTATTGATCTTACTTCTGTGTTAAAAGATCCGAGTACTAAGGTAAGAGACAGTTGTTTAATTGAGGAAGATGAAGAATTTCCATTCTTACGCAAAGGAGTCAACATAAGATTAAGACATTTGGTCACTGACGAATATAAATTAACACTCTATGAGAATTTGAAAGGGTACGGCGACCTATATTCTCGTAAAAATGATCCAAATGAAGTAAATAATTTATGGCACACCCATAAAGAACTACGGTATCAATTAGTTGAACAATTATTCCATGAAAACCTGAAAGCTCAAAGCAGATATCCTAAAAGGATTGCTCCAACCTAAATTAAACTCGGAAGTATTAATTTTTATCAATTATTAGATATAGTTAATAAAT
>JAHQWS010000279.1 GCA_029856295.1 Promethearchaeia archaeon | reverse complement strand
GGGCTTATAGAATTATATGGTAATCAATTAGTAGATGTTTTGTTATATGGTTCATATGCGAGGGGAGATCAAAGAACAGATTCTGATATAGATATTGCCATAATTTTAAAGGGAAGTATTAGTCCTTTCAAGGAAATAGATCGAATTACCGAATTTTCTTATGAACTCAGTTTAAAGTATTCTACTTTACTTTCTATTCATCCAATATCCGAAGTTGATTATAATTTAAGAAATAGTCATTTTATGCTAAATTTAAGAGAGGAAGGCATTTCAATTTGAGTAATGAGAATATTAAATCTTTAATTGATAAAGCTAAGCAATTCCTTGACAGCTAAATCTCATAGTGGTTTAATTTCAATTTTTGGAGAACACTTCATAAAAACAAATGTTTTTCCAAAAGAAATGGGAAGACAACTAAATAGGGCATATGATAAAAGACTTATCGGAGATTATGGAACTTCCGTTACAATTGAGAAAGAAGAAACCCAAAAATTGTTAGAAATAGGGAAAAATTTTGTAAATAAAATTATTAAATATTTGGGAGAAAATAATTTTCTTTAATTGAAAAGTATAAATCTATGTTGAATTTATAGCCTTAATACTCTAAAAAAAATAGGTGAACATTTTTTTGAAAAATAATGAAAAACAGTGGTGGGAAAAACCCGGTTTATCAATTATGTATCAGATAGAAGCTAGACCGGGTTGGTTTTGGAATAGAAATTATGATAAATTTAACGCATCTATGATGGATGAGAAGGGAAATTTAAAGTTTAACGGCCCTTTTTGTAAAATGAAAAAATGGGTTGAATTTTCGAAAAGAGTTGGTGTGGATTACCATATTTTTGAAGTCAAATGGCATGATGGAATATGTTATTGGGATACAAAATATACTAAATGGAAAACTCCGGAGGATTATGTTAAAGTCTTTTCAGAAGAAAGTAAAAAAGTAGGCATTCCATTTTTATACTACTATTCCAGTATTTTTGATCATAATCCTGATTTTGATGATATTCAACCTCTTCGAGGTGTAACACCTTCTTTTATAGCAAGGCATGATGAAATTAAAGAAAAAATTGCGAAATATTCAAAGGGTTTCGCAGAATTAATTAGAGATATGTTTAAAGAACAAGTAGAAGAAAGAAATATCCCTTATACCGCTAAATTTTTTGATGATGTTGAATTCCATGATTTTACATATAATCCTAAGAAATATGAAGATTATGTATTAAATCAAGTAAAAGAGCTGATGGATAATTACCATCCAAACGGTATGTGGATGGACTGGTATTGGGGAAGTGATGAGGCCACTACATTTTTAGTAATGAAATTCATGGAAAAAAATTATCCAAATACCATTTTAACCTATAATGTAAGTATTGACAGACGTCCGAGATATATCCATTATTTGTCAGGTGAAGCCCACGATGTTAATACTGCGTGGAAAAGCGGCAAAAAATATAGAAGAAAAAAGAAGCCGTGGGAATTATGTGGTCCGGCAGCTTATGGCTGGGACGTTCCCCAGGCCAGACCTGATCCATACGAAATATTTCGGATAGCTGCGATAATCATGGCTAGCGGTGGAAAATATTGTTTTGGTCTGCCTTCACAGATGGATGGAGAAATATATCCCGGACCAGCAGAAAATGTAGAGTTATTCGGAGAATGGTATAAACTAAGGAGAGAATTATTTACAGAGGCTATACCCATGAAATATAAAGGGGAAAATGTTCCTGGGATTGATATTAGTGAATTAAATTTTGGTAGTATTGGAAGTTTGCATGAGAATGATAAATTAATTCATATAATTAATTTAAAAGGATTAAAAAAGGAATTAATCCTTCAATTTTCGGGAGATCAATGGAATAACGTTAAAAAAGTTAGAATTGAGCCCAATAAAAAAGAACTTGAATTTTCTACTAAAAACGATAAAACAATTTTAAAATTAAGTAAGGATGATATCGATTCTGCTGACACAATAATCCGAATTAGCATTAATAGATAAAAATAATTTAATTAATAATCTCTTATCCAAGGTATATTTCAAATATTTTCTAAAATATGTTTTTCTAAAAAATTTATAATTAAAGAGAGAAATTAAATGAATATTCAAAAAAATCCTAATCAAAAAAAAGAATGGTGGGAAAAGCCTGGTTTCTCGATTCAATATCAAATAGAAGTAAGACCTGGATGGGTTTGGAATAGAAACTATGAGAAATTCAATGCTTCTATGATGGATGAAAAAGGTAATCTAACTTTTAATGGTCCTTTTTGTAAAATGAAAAAATGGGTGGAATTTTCTAAGAAAGTTGGAGTAGATTATCATATGTTTGAAACCAAATGGCATGATGGAATATGCTATTGGGATACTAAATATACCAAGTGGAAAACACCGGAAGATTATGTTAAGATTTTTTCTGATGAAAGTAAAAAAGCAGGAATTCCATTTCTCTTCTATTATTCCAGTATTTTTGATCATAACCCTCAATTTGATGATATACAACCTTTAAGAGAAATTACTCCTTCCTTTATTGCTATTCATAACGAAAATAAAGAAACTATTCCAGAATATTCTATGAATTATTTAAAATTAATTTGGGATATGACTAAAACTGAAATAGAAGAAAGAAAAATACCTTATAAGGGTGAATTCTTTTATAATGTCAAATTTCATGATTTTAAGTATAATCCAGAGAAATATGAAGATTATTTACTAAAACAAATCAGAGAATTGATTGATAAATATGAGCCAGATGGTATGTGGATGGATTGGTATTGGAATGATGCATCTACTCCCTTAATTATGGATTTTATGAAGAAAAATTATCCTTATACTCTTCTAATCTTTAATGTGAGTATTGATAAACATCCGAAGTATGCAACTTATTTATCAGGTGAGGCACATGATGTTATTACCGCATGGAAAAGTGGTCAAAGATATAGAAATAAAAAAAATCCATGGGAATTATGTGGTCCTGCGGCATATGCTTGGGATGTTCCACAAGCTAGACCTGATCCCTATGAAATATTTCGAATCGCAGCTATTATAATGGCCAGTGGTGGCAAGTATTGTTTTGGTCTGCCTTCACAAATAGATGGAGAATTATTTCCCGAACCAGCTAAGAATGTAGATATGTTCGGGAATTGGTTTAAATTAAGACATGATTTGTTTACTGAGGCTATTCCTATGAAATATAAAGGGGATAAAGTTCCCGGAATTGAAATAAGCGAAGAACAATTTGGTACAATCGGTTCCATTTATGAGGAAGATAATCTTATACATCTAATTAGTTTTAAGGGATTAAAAAAAGATATCACATTAAATTTCTCTCAAGAACTATGGGCTGATATTAAGAAAATAGTTCTTGAGCCACACAAAAAGGAGCTTGAATTTGCCAAAAAAAATGGTAATATAATTTTATTATTAGCTAAAGATGATATTGATTTAGCTGACACGATAATTAGAATCGTTAAAAAACAATAAAATTTTTATTCTATTAGTCGTAGCAGTTGGATAAAATAAGGAAAAGAAAATAATTGGGTATAAGTCCTTTTAGGTGATCATAGAATTTAAGTTTTTACTC
Organism: Promethearchaeia archaeon; assembly: GCA_029856295.1. GTDB lineage: Archaea > Asgardarchaeota > Lokiarchaeia > Sigyniarchaeales > SOKP01 > LW40-45. Next base: position 18,127 of record JAHQWS010000279.1, on the reverse strand, counting down.
GTAGCTACTAAGAACGGTTTGAACGGAGTTCTGCTTACTTTCAGGTAAATTATACCCTACTTTTTTCTTTTTATTGTCCTTCATTAAATATTTATACAAGGGACGCCCTGTCAGATTCGTAAATGGGATATATCCATATTCTACGAGGAATGCATGAAGTGTAAATAACAGATGACCGTACTCTCTATCTCTCTGCTTTTTCCCCGTTCCGTTCCCCTTGACCTGTGAATGTTTACTTTCTATCTTGTTGGTTGAAATGTGTTTTTCCTTAAAAATTTTGAAAATAGGCGAGAGCATCTGAAGCATCCACTTTTTGGCGCCCGTACGCATTGATAATTTATTTGTCTTGAAGTTTACATAGATTTTTGCGGTACCTTCTTTTTGGAACGAATCAGATTGATAGCTCTCCAATTTTTGCCGCCATTTTATGTTCTTATTTTTAATGTTATCTGAATTTCGAGGTCTGCCTCTCTTTGCTTGAATACTTCCTTTTATGAACTTAATCTCCCATGTGAATTTCAGCTCGTGCTTATCATGATAAAAAGCCTTCCAATGCGTATAGATCTTATAATATAAGAAGTGAGGGCCGAGTTTTTTAAATCTGCTGATAATAATTTCTCCAAGTTGATCTTTATTGTGTAATTGAGCAACATGAATTACTTTACTACCGAAAATTTTAGCAATTGCTTTATAAGAAGGTTCACCATCGGTGATAAGAATTTTAAGCTTGTTTCTACAGACTTCAGGGATTTTATGGAATGCTTTAAGAATGGATTCTTTTAATTCTCCCTCTTCTACTGGACCAATAGAAAGCATTTCATAGTCATTATTGATAAATACAATTTCTACATGAGAATTACCCCGAGATCCCATATAGGTCTCGTCTCCTAATATAACTCCTCCTGGAAGTTTTTTTATTTTCTGTTCAATTATCGTTGAATTCTGCTGAAATACCTGCAATACAAACGATTTCTTAAATTTACTTAGCTTATCTTGAGGAATTCGCCATCGGGTTGCTATTCCCGTGAGGGGATATTTATAAAAAAATAGCTCGTAAAGGATTTTTTTAATTTTTTCTTGATAAAGTAATAAATTCCACATTTCAAGATCCTTTCCAAACCGTTTCCCGCACTGAGAACATTGGATTCTATGATCCTTTTTGTGTTCTGAGATATTAAATCCATCCCAGGTAGTAGAGCCCACATGGGCGCATACATACTGAGAAGGAGATTTTGAGTTCTGCTTTTTAGGACCCGAAAAAAAATTTATTCGCATTTTTCCATCTAAACTAGGATAACTCACTGTTTTCTCCCACCAATTTTTAACGTCTAATTAATAGTGGGGAGATCTTTTATTTTAATGTTTCCCCGAAAGCTGGGGCGCTTAACTGCCTAAAGAATGATAGTTCATGCAGGGAACATGTAACATATCCAAAGGTTTATATAACATCCATCTAAGATTTTACAAAACAAGTAAATGAAAAAAAATTGGGTTATCACCTAAAAGGCATTAACCCCAAATAATTTAATTTTCTATTTATTCATTATTTCTGTTTCAATTCAGCAAGGAGTTGCTTCTCAAGTCCTCCATTTTTAAGGAGGTTTAACAATATCGGATGAATTTTTTTGCCTTTCAATTTTTTACCAGTTTTTAAATTGGTAATTTCAGCATTTGGAATGTTTATTTCAATTTCATCTCCCGTCTCAAATTCCTTAGAAATGCATTCCACTTCTATAACTGGGAGTGCTCGGGCAAAAGAGGAGCGATAGAAAATACGGGCAAAGGATTCAGCTACTACAGCTGCAATTCCTTTTTCTTGTAATATTATAGGGGCAGTTTCCCGACTCGAACCACATCCAAAATTTCGTCCAGCAACAATTATATCACCGTTTTTAACTTGATTTGGGAATTCTTTTATTAATGTTTCACATGTGTGATTCAAGGTTGCTTTAACGTCGTCTAAATACTGACCCGGAGATATAGCATCGGTGTCAACATTATCGGGAAAAACCCACACATTACCCTTTAAAATATCTTTATACTCTTTAATTCCTTTTGTACCTACTATTGCCATTTACATCACCTTTTAATATCCTCTTGGATCTGTAATTTCTCCTTTTAATGCGGAGGCCGCTACCGTAGCAGGAGACCCTAGATAAACTTCTGCAGCAGCACTACCCATACGACCTTTAAAATTTCTATTTGCACTGGATATACATTTTTCACTCGGACCCAGAAGTCCTCCAAGGGCACCAAAGCATGCGCCACAGCCCGGATTAGTAATGATAGCTCCTGCATTTATTAACGTTTCAGATATACCCGATTTAGCAGCCTGCAACCAAATTTCCTTGCTGGCAGGGGTCACTATCATTCGAACATCATCGTGAATAGTTTTTCCTTCTAATATCTTCGCAGCTATTTCTAAATCCTCATATCTCCCATTTGTACAAGAACCTAAAAAGGCCTGATTAACTTTTATTCCTTCCAGATCAGAAATAGGTTTTACGTTATCAACCGTGTGGGGACAAGAAACTTGAGGCTCTAAATTACTAACATCTAAATCATAAGTTTCTGAATATTCGGCATCAGGATCAGGTTTGATTAATTCAAACGGTTCATCGGTCCTTTTTTTTACCCAATCTACTACCTTTTGATCGGGAACACCGAATGCAAATTTAGCTCCGAGTTCCAGAGCAAAATTAGATATTGTCATTCTGGAAGCAATAGTTAAGTTTTCCATAGTCTCTCCAGTGAATTCGATGGATTTATATGTTGCAACTTCTGCGGTATAATCACCTGCTATTTTTATAATAGCATCTTTGCTCATTACATTATACGGTAATTTTCCGGTAATATTGAATTTAATTGTGTGTGGTACCCTAAACCATAGTTCTCCCTTTATATATCCATAAAAAAGATCAGTATTTCCTACTCCACAGCTTGCGGCATTAAACGCGCCATATGTAGTTGTATGACTATCTCCTCCTATTATTAGCATCCCTGGCCTTGCATGGCCCTTTTCGGGCACAACTTGATGGCAGATTCCTTCCCTAATATCGTAAAAATTTGATATTCCCTGTTTTTTTACAAACTTTCGAATAAGATCATGAACCGCTGCCCATCGTTCAGAAGGGGCTGGAACATAATGATCGAATAATACTACAATCTTACTTGGATCAAAGATTTTTCGTTTTTTCGAGGGTCTAATTTTGTTGAAATCTAGAACTACTTTCCCGGTTCCAATATGACTCATTATTAAATCTAATTTGGCATTAATAATATCATCTGGTTTAAAGTTTGTACCGGAAAGGGAATGGGATGCTAAAATTTTTTCCGCTATAGTTTTACCACTCATTTTATTACCTCACAAATTTAGATTAATAAAAATAATAAACTATTGTTTAAATTTTAAATCATAGTCCTAATTCCTTTAGTTTCGCTTTATTTAAAGCAACTTTTTCTGGGGTAAGGTCATACAGTAATAGAAAAGCTAACAAGCCAATAACCATTATTAACATTGGAGCCAAAGAAAATTGAACCCTGAGCCCTAATAAAGCTAAATCAGATTGTTTTTCCAATGTAGGATTAAATCCTGTGGTAATATGTATTATATAAAAAGTAAATGCTTGTATAATAATTGATAACCTCACCATAAATGTCCTGATTCCTAGAAATACCCCTTCTTGACGCTTACCAGTATCAATAATTATTTCGTCAATACAATCGGAGAAAACTAGTTGATTACCATAATATATGGAGGCTAGTCCAAACCCTATAATTCCAACAATTAGTATAGCAGACCATAAATCAGTAAAGAAAAATAACAAAGCTAATGTTATAACAGCCCATATCAAGCCTACTAAAAATAGTCCTCGATGTCCGAGTTTATTAGTTAATTTAACCCAGAAAATTATTCCCATTAACTGGCCGATGAGGAGAGCGACACCAAAATAGATTTCGGCACTTGCCGGTAAGCCCAATATATACGGAACTATATAAGGTACAGAGGCCATCATAATTGTAATTAGGGAGTGGAATGCAAGATACGCGATGAGATATGCCATAAAATTTTTATGTTTACCGGCAATTTTCATTGTCTTTAGAAAGGAATCTTGTTTTTTCCGTTCTTCAGCAAAAATAGCAGCATTTTCTCTCATATCTTGATCTTCACGGCATCCCGGGATAGTGATAAGGAAAGCTACAAATGAAATTATTGCCATTACTATCATTGCTAATATATAGGATTGTCTATCTCCATAAGTAATGAACAATGGAGGAAGTAATGTACCTAATGCAGTAGCAAATAACCCAATAGGGGCTCCAATTCCGGCGATCTTTCTACGTTCCCTATCCGAGCGGAATTTATCGGGGAAAAGCGCATATGTGTTTGTTACCCAAGCGGAATAAAAAGCATCGTACAAACATATGGAAGTTAAAAACCACGCAAAAAGAAACATTGAGTGGGCAGAAGCATCATCCCCGGGAGGAGTAAATACAAATATTATAAAAAAGCAATAGGGAATTCCCGATGCGACTATCCAAGGAAATCTCCTGCCGTATTTATTCCAAAAACGATTCGGTTTATCCGAAAAAAACCCTAAGAGAGGATCGTTCACCATGTTCCATAAACCATATATAACATAACCGATTAATATAAGCGTAACATCAAGCCGTACTTCGTTTTCATAAAACGCAAAAACCCTCGCAGCAAATACCGTGAATAGAAATGAGCGTACAAAGAAAGTAAACGCAAAACTCTTGTAGATTTTAGGGGGAAATTTTAATTCTGAATCTTCCAAGTCTTAGTCTCCTCGATATTTTATTATTTTTTATAGATGATTAAGTTTGTTTATTTAATTATAATTGATTATTATGTTTTGTTATTAAAATTTATATATCTTCTTTTTAATTTGATGTTTTAACAAAAATATAAAAAAAATATAGATTTAATATTTATTTTTCCTTTACAAGTATTTTTTTCATCTTTTCCGGCATAATCCATCCGAAATAAAATGCAATTGAGCTAATCATTAAAGTTATTCGTGTAATTGGGACGTCTAGAATTATATCAATGATCTCACCGATAGTCCATAATATAAAAGCAACCAGCAAAAATTTTCCTTTGAGCTTGACTTCAAGATTGTCCGATTTAAGCGATTCATTTGATAATAGGAACCCTGTAATGATTATGGTAAGTATTAATGGTATAAAATAAAGGAATATAACAGTAGACCAATCTGTATCGACCGGTCCCTCTTTGACGCCGATAATTGTCAAGTCTCTAAAAAGAGCATATAGAATAATGCTTTCAAATATTGCTCCAAAAATGGTATAAATGATCAGAATTATCTTTTGTCTATTCTTGTATAAAAGTTCTGTGAAACCTGCCATCCATAATAATAAAAATATAGGAACAAACCCTACAGCAATCAGAAAATAAAGAAAATCATTAATTGGTTCACCGGTAATTAGAACAGACAAGAATGAGAGAGAAACCGCATAATGCGGTGTCGCAAATCCAAGCCAGCCTATCCCAACATACAATAATGTTTTTTGTTTGTATTTAAAATATTTGGACGCAATTCTCAGCCCTACATATATGACTATTACGGCATAAATAAGTCCGGTAAGTCCATTTAAAAATTCATTTGTTGTTAGATCCAATTATTTTCCCCTAATTATAATTTTAAATTAGATCTTAATTGATGCTTAGAATAACATAAACTTGAGGTTTTATAAAAATTTATGTCATTTTTAATGATTATTTTTCGCTGGTGTCAAATTTTTTTTCTAATTCGTTATAGTAAGGTACTCCTAAAAATTCATTGAGTTCGGCGAAAGATTGAAGCACCTCCTTAAATTCTCTTTGACGGCCTGTTTCTTTTAGGAGCCTAACATCTTCCCGGCATGCTAATATAGCAGCAGCTAAACATACCCCTGGAAAAATTGCTATCGCATATCCCATTTCTTTCAATTCTTCTACCGGTAAATTCGGAGTTCTAGGACTCATATTTATAAGGAGGGGCTTTTTATTGAAGAGCTTTGGGATTTTTTTCATTTGATTTTTAGTTTTTGGGGCTTCCACGAAAATAATATCTGCGCCTGCTTCAGCGTAGAGATGCGCCCGCTCAATGGCATGATCAAATCCGTGGGTTGCAATCGCATCAGTTCTTGCAATTATTAAAAAATCAGGATTTCTTCTGGCTTCTACAGCCGTTTTCAATTTACTTACCATTTCTTTTTCATCGATTACTTCTTTACCCAACATGTGCCCACATCTTTTTGGCCATAACTGATCCTCAATTTGGATTGCGGCAACTCCCGCCTTTTCATATTCCTTTACAGTTCGATCAACGTTTATCACCGTCCCATACCCCGTATCTGCATCTGCTATAAGAGGAACATTAATAGCATTTACAATCCTATTGGCATTTTGAACCATTTCGGTCATGGTCAATAACCCTCTATCAGGTAAACCGAAATGAAAAGCAGAAGTTCCGAAACCTGTCATATAAACGGCATTAAATCCTTCTGATTCTATTATTCTGGCAGTTAAAGCATCATAAGCACCTGGAGCCATAATAAACTCGCCTTTCTTAATCATATCATTCAGAATCTTTGATTCTTCCATAATCTCACTCTTTTTAAAAAATTGAAATTAAAATCTTTTTAAAAAATTTAAGTAATAATCAAAATAATAAGTATATAAAACTTTAGAATTAAGTTATAATTATTAATTAAAATAATATTCTAAAAATAAATATAACAATAAAGCAAAAGAATGGATTGATAATATGGCCGATCATGCGATAATTTTTAATCCCGTTGCGGGTGGTGCCGAAAAAGCTAAGAAAGATATCGAATTTGCCCGTAAATGCTTAGATGATTTAAATTTTTCCTACAAGATCTTTGCGACCGAATATGCTCAACATGCAATTGAGTTGGCAAGCCAGTGCGCTAAGGATGGATATCGAGTAATAGCTGCAGGAGGAGATGGAACCCATAATGAAGTTCTCCATGGTGTTATATCCTCTAAATCCGGGGCTTTATGTGGATTCATCCCTCTCGGATCCGGAAATGATATACCAGGAGCAATTGGTATAAGGCCTGAAGTTAAAAGAGCTTGTGAAATCATTGCTGAGGGAAAATCCCGCAAAACCGATATAGGTTTAGCTGTCACCGATAGCGGGGTTGAAAGGTATTTCTTAGGGATAGGAAGCCAAGGTGTTGATGCCGAAGTCGCAAGGAGGGCTAATTTACCGGGTGCATCCAAAAATTATAGCGCTATAACCATGAAAGCAGTATTTAGATGGAAAAGTAAAGAAATAAAAGTTACAATGGATAATGATGTTTATGAAGGGATGGCAAACCTGACAGCTGTAGGAAATGGTCCTACCTATGGGGGATGGATGTATGTATGCCAGAGAGCCCGAGTAGATGATGGAGTATTTCATATTAGTATTGTCGATATTGGAAAGTTAAAACTGCTTATGCAATTCAAAAGAATGTATAAGGCTAAACTTTTACCGCATCCAGATGTCTATGAACATACAAGTAAAAAAGTGAGAATAGAGATGAAAAATCCCGAAGAACCTAATCCTTATTATTGTCAAGTTGACGGAGAGGTCATAGCTAATTTGCCAATAAGCTATGAATGTATAAAGGACGGATACGAATTTATACGACCAGAGATAGATGAAGTTGCTGAAGCGTTCAAAGAAAAATACGGACGCTATTTTTATGAATTTGAGGAATAACTCCTTTTTTTCTTCTTTTTTGAAATTCAATTTAATAGAAAAAATAAAAGATATAAGTAAAACTACATATTTTGAGTAATTTTCTCCGTTTCTATTCGCGTATTTCCACTATTTGTTCTTGTGTGGGTTCTAAAAAGCTCATAATTGTTTGATTCACTTCTGGAGCCCGTGATAAAGGCGAACTATGACCTGCTTTATTAATAACCTTCAATATACTGTTTGGAATTATCTCATGCATTTCTACCATCACTGATTTTGGACATACTCTATCATGTGATGCGGCGATTAGTAAAGTTTCATTTTTGATTTCTCCTAATCTTTCATAGGTACGATGTGTGATAAGAGCGTTTGCTTGAGCTTCAATATCTGATGGTGTAGGAGGATTGATTGTACTATCTTTAATCAAATCTTCTGGCGACCATAATTCGTAAAATATTTTCTTTGGATTTGCTTCCATTTGTTTTCTAAATCTAATGTGATAGCTAACTCTTGCACCATCCCAGAATGTTTTTTCTGGATCTTCTTTTAAGTTCGCTAAATAATCAAGCCTAAACTTTTTATACACATTTGGTCCTTGTTCATCAGGAGTTCCATAATTGGTGTTTATTAAAACTACTTTACTTACATATTCCGGATATTTTATTATAAAATTTTGAACAATCATACCGCCTAAAGAACTACCAACTATATGTGCTTTTTTAATTTGAAGGTGATCCATTAGACCTCTAATATCATCTGCAAAGACTTCCATTGTGTACGTCATAATTGGACGATCACTTTTACCAGCGCCTCTATTATCGAATCTAATTACTTTAAATCTCTGACTTAATGGATCAAATTGCCCCCTCCATGTTTCTTTTTTACTACCGAATCCATGAACTAAAACAATTGGATATCCTTCTCCCTTAATTTCATAACAGATTTTTACCCCATTAATATCAGCAAATAACTCAGTCATAATAATATTTAAAGACTTTTACATTAAAAAACATTAGTTAATTCATTGAGAATTGTATTTTTACCAATCTAGGTTTAACTCTTTTAACTAAACAATCGAATTTTAGGAGTATTGGTTATTATCCTTCTTAAATAATAAGGAAATATTTTTAAAAAACTAATATTTATTCTCTTCATAGCTAAAACTACTTTTTTAGAATGAATAAAATGAGTTCAATAAAGAAAGAATTTGTCCCCTCAACGGAAGAAATGATGGATTGGGCTGCCGAAATATTTAATCAAGGCATTCGCCTACCGGGATATCCTGCCGACTATTGGGCAGAAAATTGGATTAAAGAGCAGTTTGGGTCTTTGAATCTTCAGAACATTAATTTTGATCCGATCAATGCGAAAAAGTGGGAAGCATCTAATGCCAAACTTGAAATTTGGCTGATTGATAATCCGACCGAGAGATTTAACATATCATGTTTTCCAATTCCTTATACATCACCAACGAATGGTGTTGAAGCCGAACTTAGCATGATTTCTGATGATAAAGATTTATCGGGAAAAATTGCAGTATATGAGTTGAATTTAACAAAACTTCCTGTCAAAATGATAAAAGACCTTACAGGAGCAGATCGATACTATGATCCTAAGAATGAATTTGAAAGTTTAGAGCAAACTGTTCCATTCGATATGAACTTTCAAAATATAATAGAACCCGCATATGAAAAAAACGCGTTGGGACTCATTGGAATACTTTCTGGTTACCCTTGGGAAACTGATAAGTATTATGTTCCTTATGATGCATTGGAGAGAAAAATTCCGGGCATTTGGGTTTCTGGAAAAAATGGGAAGAAAATTATAGATTTAATGAATAAAGGTAAGGTAAGAGCTAATCTCTCCTATAACGGAAAGATCTCAGAGGTTATTTCTCATAATATTACGGGGAACTTACCAGGAATGTCTAATGAATGGATATTAATAGGTACTCACCATGATGGCCCTTGGAATTCAGCGGTAGAAGATGCCTCCGGAATGGCTTTAGTATTGGCTCAAGCAAAATATTGGTCACAGATCCCAAAAGAACAACGTCCGTTCAATATAATGTTTTTAATGAATGGTGCTCATATGGCGGGGGGATTAGGTCAAGAAGAATTCGTAAAAAGAAACAAGGAATTTTTAAAGAACGTAATAGTAGCAATTCATTTAGAGCATGTTGCCCGGGATGTGAAAAGTGAAAACGGAAGATTGATCCCTTTGGATGATCCTACTGTACGTTGGTGGTTTGTGAGTCGAATATTACCCCTTGAAGAAATAACAGAAGATGCAATTATTAAAGAAGATTTACAGCGCTCAATTTTTCTTCCACCCGATGGATTTGTTCCAGGTTCAGATGGTCCCCCTACTGACGGGCATAGCTATCAACCTGCAGGAATACCTTTAGTTTCATTTCTAACAGCCCCTCCTTACTTATTTGATCCCTCCGATACCATGGATAAAATCCATGAAGAAAGTTTTGAACCCCTCACACGAGCAGTGATACGGATTATTAACTCCTTAAGGGGCCATTCTGCTAAAGAATTACGGGATCAGGTTCTCACAAAGAGAGAAAGACGAAGAATAAGAAAGAAACAATTGGTTATAAAGTGATTTTTTTTTCTATTAAATGCTCTTAATAATTAGAGCTGTAAAAATAAGGACTAATCTCCTACTTTTAGTTTCTTTTGGCTATCAATACTTATATTTAAATATTTTAAAAATCAATTAAAAACTATAATAATAAAGAGGAGAATTTTATGGATCAAACTGAAACTAATTCCGATTCACCAGAAGAATTTACTTTCGATAGAAAAAAAATGATAGCTAATTTAATGGAATTAATGCCAAAAATGAAAGATCTTAGAGAGAAAACTAAAGAGATCATACCAACTATTAGAAAACCAGAATTACAAGTAATAGCTCCTGATTCAAATACGATTCAAAGTGATTTAGAAAAGATTTGCAGTGTCCCCCATAGAAGAATTGGGACCGAAGAAGCTCATGAGATAGAAAACTTTCTTGAAAAAACATGTAAAGAACTGGGGCTCGATAATGTAGAAAAAGAAACGTTTGAGGTCATAAATTGGGTCGCAACTGATTGGAAATTAACGATTGAAGCGAATGATGAAACAATTGAGATGCCGTGCTTCTATACATTGAATACCGAATTTACAGATAAAAAAGGAATTACTGCACCCTTAATATATGTAAGGGCTGGATCGAAGAAAGATTTTAGAAAAATAGATGTAAACGGAAAAATTGTTGTAGCAGATATAGAATTTCCTACCTTTCCAGTAGGGAAAGTAATAAAAATGGCAGAACCTTATTACGTTGCTGACCCTCAAAACTCATTTGATGAATCTACTGAGGTTATTTTAACTTTTGTCCTTACAAACTTTCTACCCCAAGCTTTAGGGGGAAAACCAAGAGAAGATTCGGTATATTGGCGGGCTGTTCGGGGAGGGGCATTAGGATTAATTCTTATTCTACGTGATGCTCCTACTAACATTAATTCTCATTGGGGGCCATATGATGGTTCTTTTAAACCCGTTCCAGCATTATATGTAGGTAAATACGACGGAATGAAAGTTAGAGAATTAGCTCAAACTAAGAATTCTCAGGGTACTTTAATTCTTAATGGATATAAAGAAATCAGTAAGGCAAATAATATATGGGGGATATTACCAGGTCAGTCAGAAGAAATGATAATGGTCTCATCCCATACTGATTCAGCTTTCCAAGGGGCATCAGAAGACGGTATAGGGGTATCGATGGTTCTTGCTCAATTGCGAGCGTGGTCAAAAATCCCTAAAAAAGATAGACCAAAATCGTTGCTCTTTGTACTGACGACCGGTCATCTTTACGGAGGTATAGGCGCCGAACAATTTGCGCGGAAGTACAAGGGCAGTCTATTAAAAAAAGTCTTAGTCGATGTTAATTTAGAGCACTTGTGCGCTAAAGACGTTGAGGAAGACCTTGATACTCATAATTATAGGTTTACAAATAACCTTGCATTAGGAGCAGTGTTTTTAACACATGATGAAACATTAGTTGCTCATACCATAAAGGCTATTAAGGAACATAACATTGAACGTATGATTTTAATACCGGAAAACTTCTTTAATACACCTCCAATAGGTGAAGCAGGCCATTTTACTACCCATAGCGATTTAAAAGTAATCCACTGGATACGAAACCCTTATTATCTTCTAACAGCAGAGGATACTTTAGATAAAATTGCCATGGATAAACTACACCCGACTGCTCAGTGTGTAACCGATTTAATAAATTCATTGATGCAGCTACCGGCAAAACGTTAAACGCATTTTTTTTTAATGATTAGATAGTTTTTAATAAAAAAATCATATATTCAAATATATTAATAACAAATTTATTGAGATGAATGAATAATTAAAGCTGCTGTATTTGAAGATATTAAAAAAATCGTAGTTAAAGATGATTATCCTAAACCTACCCCCGGTCCTGATGAGGTTATTGTTAAGGTTCATTACTGTGGGATTTGCGGGTCTGACGTTTCGAATTTTAAATATTTAATGTATCAAGTACCTCTTGTAATGGGCCATGAATTCTCTGGAGAGATTGTGGAAATTGGAGGTAATATTAATGATTTCAAAATTGGAGATAAGGTCTGCGGTATTAATGTAGCTCTTAATGTCAGTGGAGGTGGTCAATTGGATGGATTAGGAATTTTTCGGGATGGAGGATTTGCGGAGTATGTTAAAGTTCCCAAGAAATATTTGTTTAAAATACCAGATAACGTTTCTACTAAAGAAGCGGCATTAATTGAATCTTTTGCGAATGCGACACGGGGAGATAAATTATCAAATATAGGGGATAATCAAAATATTATGATTATTGGCGGAGGTAATATCGGACTTTGTTTTATGAATTACTTAATCGCTGAAAAAAGTCCTAACTACATTGTAGTTATAGAACCACATCAGTTTTTAAGAGAAAAGTCTAAAGAAATGGGCGCTACTGACGCTTTTCCACCAAGTAAGATTAAGATTAAGAAATTTTTGAAAGAGCATGGAGATCCTACCTTTATATTTGACTGCGCCGGTCTTGAGAGCACGATTAATATGGCTATTGATCTCGTCAAGAAAGGAGGTACTATTATCTTGGTTGGAGTCCATAGAGGGACTGTATCAATGCCCATGTTTTTATTAAATTCTAAAGAAGCATGGCTAAGAGGGATACTTGGACATGATGTTGATGATATTTTAGCCTCTATTAAGTTTTTTGCGAAAAAGAAGGTAGATGTAAATAAACTCATTTCAGAGATTATTCCTTTAGAAGATATTCAAGAAGCATTTGAAAAATATCTTGAACCAGGAGAAAGAGAATTTATCAAGATTTTAGTCAAACTGTAAGGAAATATTTTAGTCATTAATTGAGAAATTTATCCCCCCGCTAAGGGAGGAAAAATTGCAAGAGTATCGTTATTATTGAGAATGAAATTTTTGTCATAGCGCGGTAATCTGTTAACTAACATTATTAATTTCTTTTCTTTAGGAATCTTATATTTTTCTATGACAAAATTTATAGTACTTCCTTCTGGTACATCTAATATAGATTTGGCTGAACCAAATTCTTGTAAATCGGCAAATAATTTGACTGTGATACTGATTGTATTATTATTGCTTATTTCCACAAACATCAAAGCCATTCTTTTAGGGAAAATCCCCACTTGATCTCCATTCTTGACGGTTTTTCCGACCCCGCAGTACTTATAATTAACGAAAATGTGGCTAATTTCATTTTCTTCTATGGAAAGTTTATTGAGAATATCAAATACCGTATTAATATCTCCATCCTCCATATTCAGAATGCTGGGGGCTCCATTATGCTGATCTTGATTAGCTACTTTTTCCCTTAAATCACCATATAATTTTACTTTTATTGACATTTATCGCTAGCGTATTGAGTTTTAATTAATTCTATGATTTCATGAGTGTAATTAAGATATAAATTTATCTTTTATGTAATAAAAATTAGTTGGAGGATATTACTTAATTTGATCTTAAAAAAGTGTAGCGTAGTAAATATTTTATAAACGAAGAGGGTATTCTCCAAACTTTTTGGTTGCCTCAACCATCCACTGAATCCGTTCATAAGACATTGCGGGGTGCGAATTTGACGGAGAAAGAATATACCCTCCACCAGGTCCTAATTTCTTAATAGCATATTTTACGGCATCTTCTACTTCTTTCTGAGTATCTTTGACTAATACATGGGTCGTATCAATATTGCCTAACAAGCATAATTTATCTCCGACCTTTTTCTTAACCAAATCTAAGTCCACATATGGAGGTTCTAAACAGTGGAGCCCATCAAATCCAGCCTCTACAATAAAATCGAGTAAAGAGGTGATATCTCCATCAGAATGAAAGATTATTTTTCCACCCCACTCATGTACCGCCTCAGTTACTTGCTTCATGTGAGGAAGTACATATTTATCAACATATTTTGGATTGATTAAAGGTCCACCTTTAAAAGCAATGTCTGCACCTTCAAAAAACACTTTTGCCCCACATTCTGCATAAGTTTTAAAAATGCCTATAACAAATTCAGTGTTAAAATCAAATCTCTCTTCAATGAATTTAGGATCTCTTCTTAAAGCTAACACAAATGCTTCCATTCCCATCCCTTGCCATACCGGAGGAAAAACAGAAGCATAATCATCTTGAGCCATTATTAAAAAGTCTGGATTCTTAAATTTTTTCTGACGGCGTAAGAGAGTTTTAAAAAACTTCTTTGCTTTTTTAAAAATTTCTTTAAAATCTGGCTTAGGAAATTTTTCCCAATCTTCTTGGTTCTTGATTAATCCGCCATAATAATCTGGAAAAATATTTCCATTATCATTAATGATTTTATATTTACGTCCAAAAATATCAGTCATTTCTTCTTTACTTTCAAATCTAAAAGGAATAAATCCTGCTCCACAAGTATCATAGCCGATCGCTGCGGCTGTTTCCATTGCACGAGAAAACACGTTGATTTCGATTTCATTCATTATGCCATTAACGCGCTCTACCCAATCTTCAGAATATTGGCGTTCTAAATCATCGATCACGTCAAAAGCACTTCTCGGAGGTTTTCCTAATACTTCATCGCATATGTTTCCATCGACCGCTACAGCGTGAATCGGCACTCGATCAACCGGTTCATGGTTTAATGCCGCCCAGACTCTTTCTTTACTATTCATATTAGTTCAAAATAGTAAAATAACAGTAATTAATAAAAATTTGTTTTATAGATTTTTGGAATTTATAATCTATAAAAGAGGAGTATGACAATGTAATAAAAAACTAATTCAATAGAACCCCGTCTTCCATATGGATGATCCTATCGGCACAAAACCTAAGCCTATCGTCATGTGTAGCGATAAGAATAGTTGTTCCTCTCTCATCAGCAATTTTTCTGAAATAATCACCTATATTTCTTCCATTATCAGAGTCTAAGTTTCCTGTAGGCTCATCGGCAAAAATTAGTTTTGGATCATTAATCAAAGCGCGAGCTATTGCCACTCGCTGGCGTTCACCTCCACTAAGATTCTTAGGCTCATGATTTAATCTATGTCCCATATTTAACAATTTTAACATATCTTCACAGCGCTTTTTATAGCCATTTTTATTCAATCTTCCAATCTTACACATGAGTTCAACATTTTGTAAAACTGATAAGGATTTAACTAAATTAAAAGATTGAAATATAAAACCAATTGAATGTCTTCGAGTTTCTGTTAGAATTTCTGGTTTTGTTTTACTATCATAGGTTTTATCTTCAAAATAAATATTACCATTAGTTGGATGGAGAAGTAAGCCCATTACAGACAAGAGAGTTGTTTTTCCAGCTCCACTAGGCCCCATAAGGATTAAAACTTCTCCTTCATTTAATTCAAAATTAACCTTTTTTAAGGCTTTAACTACAGAACCATTTAAACCATAAAATTTAGACACATTTTCTAAAGTCATTATTGCTGTTTTACTCATTTTTACCATCTCTTATTGAGTTCTTTACTTAAAAATTGGGATGGTAAGTATTAAATCATTCAGAGACCAATATTTGTCTAATTAACATTAAAGAAACAATCAATTATGCTATATTGAGAATAAGAGAAAAATAATATAATCATAAAGCCATAATAAGAAGCGTTTTCTTCTGTAATTATTACAGTTCTCATAAATAAATTTCTTTTCATTATCAATTTTACAAATTCTATATTCTGAGGATAATTCTTTCGATTTTATTGAATATCTACAATTTTTACAGGATTCCATAGATATTTCCTTGTGGAAAGTAATTGAATTTGCTAAAGCTTAACAAATATATTATAAAAATTAGAGATTTTAAATGTTAGTTTAAATTAATCGGAATGTAGTTAATAAATTTAAAAAATAAAATTTTATAATTAATGATATTTAATTATAAGAAGTAATAAAAAAATCAAATTAGGGAGGTTAATATAGTATGGCAGATTTAAAAATTGAAGTTACGTATTTTGAGAAGAAAGGGCCAGAAAATACTGATAAAGCACTAGAAATTGCTAAGAAATATGCAGATCAACTTAATATTAAAGATATTGTTCTTGCTAGCACTACTGGAACTGTTGCTGAGAAAGCATTAGAGATATTTAATCCAAATGATTATAACGTAGTTATCATAACACATTCATATTATTTCGTTAATAGTAGTCTACGACAAGAATTCCCTGAGGAAAAAATGGAAGTATTAAGGCAAAAAGGGCTTAAATTTCACTGTGGTACTCATGCTATGAGCGGTATTGAAAGAGGAATAAGACTCAAAAAAGAAGCATGGATTTTTGTGGATTTATTGGCAAAGATGTTAGGCTTTCAATTTTGTCAAGGTGTAAAGGTATGTATTGAAATTGCAAGTACTCTTTGCGATGCTGGGTTAATTCCCGACCTTGATCGCGATATCATTAGCATAGGAGGTACAGGAAAAGGGGCTGATACAGTGTGTCTAATAAAACCAGCACCAACCAGCGAATTTAAGAATCTTAAAGTGAAGGCGATACTAGCAAAACCATTTAATTTTTAAATTAAAATTTTAATTCATTTTATATTAAATTTAAATTTAAGATAAGATCATGTCAAATCAAGATTATTTAAGTGAAATAAAGAATATTAGAAAATTCTTTTCAGATTTGGTGCATGTTACTCCCTTGGAGTTAAACCACACCTTTTCAGTAATGTCTAATAATAAGATATACTTGAAACTTGAAAACTTTCAAAGAACTGGTTCTTTTAAAATTAGAGGAGCCTATAATAAGATTTCAAGATTAACTGATGAGGAAAAGAAAGCAGGAGTAATTACAGCCTCAGCTGGTAACCATGGTCAAGCAGTTGCTTTAGCTGCCAAAATCTCTAATATTAAATCAATTGTAGTTGTACCGGAGGGTGCGCCAATTGTCAAGATTGAAGCTATTAGAAATTATAATCCTAAAGGTAAAGTAATCGAGTATGGGCGAACTTATGACGAAGCTTATCAAAAAGCTCTTGAAATTAAAAAGGAAGATAATAGTATTATAATCCCTGCTTTTAATGATATTGATATCATCAAAGGGCAAGCTACCATCGGTTATGAAATTCTAGAACAACTGCCAGATACAGATTATATTTTCTGTCCAATCGGAGGTGGCGGATTAATTAGCGGTATTAGCTCATATTGTAAACAAAAAAATAAAAATATCAAAATTATTGGTGTTCAATCTGAAAATGCCCCGTCTATGCATGAATCTTTTATGAAAAATAAAATTACCCTAATGCAATTGAGAGAAACCATTTGTGATGGTATTGCCGTCAAACAGCCAGGAAATATAACATATGACATGATAAAGAAACATATTGACGAGATTGTACTTGTGTCTGACGAGGAAGTTGCAAATACAATTCTACTCTTATTAGAAAGGGCAAAATTATTTGTTGAAGGTGCTGGAGCAGCTGCACTGGCCGCAGTTCTTTATAACAAAATTAAAATTCAAAACAAGAAAATTGTAGTAGTAATATCGGGGGGCAATTTAACGCCTAACTTACTAAGCCGAATAATTACAAAAGGATTGATAAAAGGAGGCCGCTTGGTTAAGTTCAAAACCAAGATTCCTGATTTTCCTGGAGCCTTAATGAATGTTTTGAAAATAATAGCAGAAGAAAAAGGGAATATTATTTCAATAATTCATGACAGAGAACGTTTAGAACTTGAATATAAAATGACGGAAGTTATTGTCGAACTTGAAACAAGAGATTTTGACCATATAAATCAAATACTATCAAAGTTAAAAGACCATTTTGAGATTGAGATTCTAAAATTTTAAAAATTCTTCAATTTAACGGAATTAAATAAAT
>JAHQWS010000278.1 GCA_029856295.1 Promethearchaeia archaeon | reverse complement strand
CTATAAATACAGACATTATGCAAACTTATTATTATGGAAAAAAAAAGTCTTAATGAAAAGTTAACTAATCTTAAAATAGTCAAACTTTCAACCAATGCCGCATTAGCCGTTGCATTTTCTTGCTTAATTATATGATATATTATAGCTCAATTCGGGCCTTACGGATATAATATGATCGATAATTATATTAGCGATATGGGTTCGCGACGGTATACTCCATTTCCCTACATGAGAACAATATCTAATCTCATATCCAGTTCTCTGTTCTTCCCATTAACTTTTTATATGAAACAGCAATTAGTACCGAAATCTCAAGAGATTCCGAAAAAAAGACAAATCTTAGGTAAATTGGGGTTTGACGGAATGCTTATTATTTTTATAGGGATGATATGCACAGGAATAATTACCGAAGATATAAATATGCAAGTTCATACCTATCTTGCAATTTTTGCGATTTTTGGAGGAGTATTGGCCACCATTTCATATGGAATACTTATTACTATATATCCCACTAAAGTCCCTAAAAAAGTTGGAATTTACATGACACTGTGCATGCCTATTATTGCTATATTAGCTATTATTGGGTTTCCTTCCCGAATTTTTTACGAATGGATTTTATTATTCGCACTTTATTCTTGGATTGTTCTTTGCAGTGTTTTTCTCCTAAAAGATACTCATTAAGAAAAAATATTTTAAAATCTTTCTTTTTTAAATACTAGCATTAATTATAAGATAACTGATAACAAATTCAATAATAAAAATAAAAACTATAATATCTATTACTTTATTATGATGATCCAAAAAACACACAATTTTTTATTAGTAATCGTGGTTTTTCTGGTTCTTTTTTCTATGACCCCCGCTATTTACTGCGATAGCGATGAATATGAAGTAGGCATTGATGAGAACAGCACGATAGTGTGGGAAGTCATTGATGCTGATGAAGATCAAATAGAGTACCTTTTATCAGTAACCGACTTAGATAAGGATGATTTTGATTATGAAAAAGAGGATAAAATTAAATATGAAATAAATTCGATAAGCGAAGTTTCTGATGAGGAATATTACATAATATCTTATGATTATTATGAAAATGACGAGGATCAAGGTCCCAAAGCGGAAAGAATTGCAATGGACCCTGAAGATCTGGCAGAAGATTTGGAGGATTTAGAGCTAGATGACTATTCAATAACGTTCGTATTGACTGACACGGAAGATTACGTAGATAAAGTTGGTGATAAAGTTTCCGATACCTATAAACCTTTTATTTACAGTTCAGGATCATCAGTTATTTTAAACGGTTCATTTGGAGGATTCTTATTCTGGTTGAAAATGGATTATGATAAGCGCGGCATTTTAGAGGAAATTTCATTAGTTTACGATGGTAAAGAAATCTTCAATATGGAACAAAGAAGTTATACCAAATCAAATCAACTTCCTCTATTCTGGCTCATAATAATATTATTACTTATAATCTCAGCGATAGTTATCGTAGTGGTTGCACTAGTCGTTGTTTTGACTAAAAAAGCAAAAAAGAAAAGGCTGCCAAAGGCTCCCACACCTATAAAGCCATCTGCCGATGCTGAACCTGAACAATTGACAAAGACTCAAGTAGTATCCCAAGCCGAGATTAAGAAGGAACCTGTAAAAACACAATTTTGCGCGAATTGCGGTACGAAGAGAGACGCCGATGCCGAATTCTGCACTTACTGCGGAAGTAAGTTCTAATTTTATTTAATTTTAATATTTCTTTTTAAATCCTTTTTGTGCTTAGGTTCTTCCATTTTGCCAATTATTTTTCTTTTTCTTCTTTTTTATCAGGTTGGTTGCCGTGATACTTGCTTGAAAATGCTTTTCATTCATCTAATGCTTTAATTATCTCATCTTATAGTTCATAACCTATTGATCTGCCTCGAGAGAGATTGACTGTATCGTTTCCGCAAATTGAGCATGGATGAAGACCACATCTATATGCTTGATTATCATCGAACAGTATGTCATGAAACTCTGTCCATGTATTAGTAGCACAATTAGGACACAATCATTGTTGATAATAAAAACTCTTGCCCACAATAGGGTTAAAATTCTCCTCATCGAAATAAAATCTCATTTTTCATAGAATAAAATTACATATTTCTTATTTTATCTTTCTATTAGAGTAATCATTCTATCTTAATTATTATATAGTAATGCCACATTGACTGCAATATTTCCCGGGGGGAGATAACTTGGTTCCACAATATGGGCAAAATTTTAAAGCACTCCCTATCTGTAATTCTGTTTGAGGAATTGCTTGTTCAGGGCGATATTGTGGAAATATCTCTCTTGGTTTTCTATAACGCAGGTATTTGTTTTGTTTACATATCGGGCAGGTATCTCCTTTAGAAACCATGTAATAAATAAGATAAATAATGCCTCCTACAAAAGTAAACAAAAAAAGAATAAAAAAAGCACGCCGATTAAATATCTTAATTGGTAATATATGCTTTCTGCAGGAATCGCACCAATTTTTCCTCATTTTTCAACCCTACCATTTAATGATACTAATTTTGTATTTTCAAGTAAAGAAATAGGTATTTATATTTTAACTTTTATTTTAAAAAAGTAAGTAAAAGATTAAAGCCCATATCAGACATTCTTGATGCTTTTTTATCATTTTCCGATATAAAAAACTGATCAATTAATGGGCTTGATCATAATTTCCTTTTCCATCGATATTATATTTCAAAAATCCGATTTCCGAAAATGCACATTTTGTTTTTTATTTTTATTCGACAATATGTAGTTTTTACATCATCACATGATCTTTTTTAACGTTTGAAAAAATTAAAGTAATAATTATATCGAATTTGTCGAAGAATGTTATCGCATATTCGACATATTTACTTTATTTAATACAAGTGTTTTTCATAAGTATCGAAAATGTCGATCCCAAAACAAAAAAACAACGAAAAGTGACATAATATTTAAATATGAAAATAACTAAGTATAAAATAATTAAAAAAAGAAAAAGTTGTGAAAGATTTTTCACAATTTAAAAAAAAACCCTTAGAAGTGTAAAAAAATGTGCAATAAATGTGATTGTGAACATTCAGACCAATGTTCTATAGTAGGGTATCAACCTTATGGTGCGTGTTGTACTGTGTGCGTTCATTATGATGAGGCACACACATGTCCAAGTTATCAAATGGTTAAGACTCTTACCGTTTCAAGGTCAGAGTTATTTCAAGTTGCATCAAAGGAAAAAGGTCGAGCCATAACGGTTTCAATAGAGAGATTTCCATAAGGAAACGAGGCGATAATATAAATGTGTAATAATTGCGAGTGTGATAATTACGACAAATGTTCCATTGTAGGAAATATTCCTTTAGGATTTTGTTGTCCTAAGTGTAATTTCTATAATGAGGATCATACTTGCTTAAATTTTAAAGTGAAAACTAATGAGAAAATAAAAGCAATGACTCAGAAAATAGATATGCTTCGAAAAGCTTTTGAGAAAAAAGATTCTGATGAAAAAATAAAAGAAGAGGAACTTCAAAAATTTCCTTAAAAAGGTGGTGAAATAGCAAATGTGTAATAATTGTAATTGTGAAAATTATGATAAATGTTCAATCGTAGGATTTATGCCTATAGGATTTTGCTGTTCTAAATGTTCTCTATACGATGTCAATCATACGTGTCTAAATACAAAAACTAAGCGGAAGGCTCCATTAAGCAAGGCAGATGAGGAAAGAAGAAAAGAATTGCGCCCGATCAGTACCTCAATCGAGGATGGGATCTTAAAAGTCGTAATTGGAAAGAAGGAAAAGAAGAAAGAAATATTCATAGATCTCCAGAAGCATTTAGAGTCTTAAAAGACAAAAAGCATTAAAATAGAAAAAGTTATAGGGGATATTTCCAGATAAATTCGAAACCAATTTGGATAGATTAACAGATATTTTTCATTTAAAAAATGAAAAAAATTAGCTAAATAAGGAAAATAAGTTTACAAAAACTATTAGGAATTTACAGAATAGCCTGATATGATATCTAATCTAAGGAATTTTGGTAGATTTGATAAGTTATAAAGGGTGATGTGATAAATAATAATGATTTATTCGGGTTTTTTTTTCCAGAAATAATAAAACATTTATAAAATTTAAAAAATAAATCAAAAACATAAAATAATAAAAAAAAAGGTTGTTTACATGAGTGTCATAAATTTTGAATTTAGGAACCAAGTGCTTAAGCACAATGCCTCTTTAAGCTATTGTTATCAATGTTCTACATGTTCGGGTGGCTGTCCTGTTGCATTAATAACTGAAGGTAGATATAATCCGCGAAAGATAATTGAAGAAGCGATTTTAGGTTTACAGGAAAAATTAATAAATGAACAGGATCCGAATCCATGGTTATGTTCAACTTGTCAGACATGTGTTGAGCTATGTCCTCAAAAGGTAGAGTTAACAGAGATTTTTACGTTAATTAAGAACAAATGTTTTGAAGCGGGTAAGTATCCAGCAGCTTTTTCGGTACAGGGTCAAGCGGTTTTGGAAAATGGCATTGCTATTCCGTATTCAAAAGCAATTTTAACCCGAAGGGAGAAATTAGGGCTTCCAACCATAACTACGGCTCCTGTTGATGAGATAAAAACCATATTAAAAGAAACAAATTTTGAAAAAAATATTTTAAAAGGGGGTAAATAAAAAATGGCATATGATCTGTTTTTAGGGTGTGTGATTCCAGCGAGGCTTCCGTTTTTAGAGGCGTCTTCAAGAAAGGTGTTTGAAAAGCTTGGAATTGAACTGCATGACGTAGATGGATTTAGCTGTTGTCCCGATCCGACCGGAATTGAGCAAATTGATCATAATACCTGGTTAGCATTAGGTGCAAGAAATTTGAGTCTTAGCAGCAATGGTGGGATCATATCTTTTTGTTCGGGATGTGTAGAGACCCTTAAGGGAGTAAATTATTGTATTAACAAGGATCAAGAGGTTAAGAAGGAAGTAAACAAAGTCCTTAAGAAAGTTAAGAAGAATTATGATGGAAGTACTAAAGTATTGCATTTTGCCGAAGTTTTATATGAAAATCTCGATAAAGTGAGGGAAAATGTGGTTAAACCTTTGAGCGGATTTAGAGTTGCTGTGCATTATGGATGTCACTATTTAAGACCATCAGAAATTATTGAATGGGATGACCCATTTGAGCCAACAACCATAGATACAATAGTTAAAGCACTTGGCGCTGAAACAGTGGAATATGAGTTAAAATTGGAATGCTGTGGAAATCCGGTAGAAAAATCTGATAGTGAATTATCCCTCATGATGATAAACAATAAACTCCAAGACATTCAGAAAGCAGAAGCTAACTGCGTTGCATTGGTATGCCCCGCGTGTTACCAACAATTTGATTTTAATCAGCGTGAACTTAATAAACAAAATAATACAAACTATGACTTGCCAATTTTCTATCTTTCAGAATTAGCGGCATTGGCGTTCGGATATGAACCAGCTGAACTGGGATTAAATTTTCACCGAGTTCGACCAAATGCGCTTTTCGAAGAGGTTGGTTTTTAAATTTAAGTTTTAAAGAATTTTTAAAAAGATATAATAAATAAATGGATTGAAAATGACCTGAATAATTAGTCAGGTCTAATATATATAAAAAAATTAGGTTAGAAGATTTATGGAAGATTTATCGTTAAAAGAAATAAAGACATTTAAAGATCTTGAAGATGAGGTAGTATCGTCCAATAAATGCTGTGCATGTGGAGCATGTGTTGCATATTGTGAAATTCAAGGTTTTGATACAATTGAAATGGAAGGTTATACTCCAAAGTTCAAATCAGATAAAAATGCTGAGAATTGTAAAGAATGTGGTCTTTGTTTTTATATATGTCCCCAAACTGAGCCTTTAACAGATAAGTTAAATAAACTATATCTAATTGAAGATGAGTTAGGTCATATTGCCGATGTTATCTCTGCTAAAACTACAAATGCTAAAATTAAAGGAGTAGGGCAGGATGGAGGGATAGTATCGACAATCTTATCGTATTTATTTGATTCGAATCAAATTGATGCTGCTATTGTTTCGGAATATGATAAAAACTTTCAGCCCATTCCAACATTAATAGATAATAAAGTTGATTTGATAAAGTCTGCAGGAACACGCTATTCCATCTCATCTAACATATTACCCTTAAAAGACTTATACGCAATGGCTGAAAAGATAATCGAAGAACACTCAAACGTTTATGATATTGATCAATTAAGCCTCGCTTTTGTTGGAACACCTTGTCAATGTAGAGCAATTAGTAAGATGAAATTGCTTAATGTAAAGCCTGCTCATGTTATCAATTATGTTTTTAGTTTGTTTTGCTTTGAAAATTTTGATTATGCTAAATTAATGGAAATAATTAAATCTAAAACAAAAATCGAACCATCCCAAATTAAAAAAGCACAAATTAAGAAAAATATGTTTATCACTTCGAAGGATGGCAAGACCGTAGAGATTAACATAAAAGATCTTGATGATGCTGTAAGATCTCATTGTAATGAATGTGATGAATTTGTAGGCAGATTCTCGGATCTCAGTATTGGAGCTTCAGGTGCTCCTACAGGCTATTCGATGATAATTATGAGATCGGAAAAAGCACAAAATCTAATAGATTCTGTAATTTCGGAAGGGCTAATTGAGAAATATAAGATTCCAGCAGAACAGTATTCGGAATGGAAACCTAAAAAAATCAATTGGTTTAGAAAAATGACCGCACTTAAAACAAAAAAATAAGAAAATTGGTGATTAAATTGGTAGAAAATTCGAAAAGTATATTGGTTATTGGTGGTGGAGTAGCAGGAATTCAAGCAGCTTTGGATTTAGGTGATATGGGAATTAACGTACACCTAGTTGAAAAAAGACCGTGTATAGGGGGTAAAATGGCACAATTAGATAAAACCTTCCCTACTTTGGATTGCTCTATTTGTATATTAGCCCCTAAATTATCGGAATGCTACAGACATCCAAATATTACCCTCCATACGCTTTCAGAAGTTCAGAAGGTAGAAGGTTCTAGTGGACAATTTTCAGTTGAAATATTTAAGCGAGCTCGATATGTAAAAGAAGATGTTTGCACCGGATGCGGAGATTGTGCAACTGTTTGTCCTGTGAGGGGGGTAAAAAATTATTTTGATGTTGATTTAATGACTCAAGCTGCAGCATATATTCCATTTCCTTCAGCAGTTCCTCCTGCATATCTTGTTGATAAAGAAAGTTGTGTGTATCTAAATTACGGCATATGTGGATTGTGTATACAAGCTTGCGGTGCTGAGGCTATTGATTTCACACAAACCGACACAAGCCTAACATTAGATAATATTAGTTCAATAATTGTTGCTGCAGGTTATAGTTTAATAGAAGATACGGTGCCTCTCAAAAAATTCGGTTATAAAAAATATAAAAATGTAATTTCTGCTTTAGAGTTCGAACGGTTAATATGTGCTTCTGGACCTTTGGAAGGCCATTTAAAAAGACTGTCAGATGGAAAAGAGCCCAAAAAAATAGCATTTTTACAATGTGTTGGCTCTCGGGATGAAAGAAATAAAGATTATTGTTCTTCTATTTGTTGTATGTATACTACTAAAGAAGCAATGATCGCTTATGAGCATGATAATAATTTAGAAACATATGTGTTTTATATTGATATGAGAGCCGGGGGTAAGGGTTTCCAGAAATTTCTTCATAGAGGAGAGGATGAATATAATATCAAATATATTAAAAGTAAAATTGCTCAAATCTCGGTCGATAATAAGGGGAATCCTAAATTAGTTTATGAAAATTATGATACAAATAAAATAGAGCAATTAAAAGTTGATTTGGTTGTTTTGGCTACTTGTATAATACCACCCGAAGGAATAGATGAGTTAGCTATTAGTTTGGGGATTGAATTAGATGAAAATAAATTCATAAAAACAAATCCCTTTTATCCAATGGAAACGACTAGAGAAGGTATTTATGTTTGCGGCTGTGTGCATGAACCGATGGATATTCCTCGTTCTGTTGCTGAAGCAAGTAGCGCAGCAGCAAAAGCTGCAGAATTAGTGCGAGGAGGAGAATTTTAAAATGACTGAAAAACAGGATGAAGATATTAGAATTGGAATATTCGTTTGTCATTGTGGTACAAATATAGGAGGTTTTGTAGATTGTGAACAGTTAGCTGAATATGCAACTACATTACCAAATGTAGCCCATAGTGAGCATAATTTATATACTTGCTCAGAAACAGGTTTAGCTGCAATTAGAAATGCAGTAAAAGAGCATAATCTAAACAGAGTTGTAGTGGCTTCTTGTACTCCAAGGACTCATGAACCATTATTTCGAGATTGCGTTCAAGAAGTAGGATTAAATCCCTATCTTTTTAATTTTGTGAATATTAGAGACCAATGTACTTGGGTCCACATGAAAGAAACTGATGCTGCCTTTGAGAAAGCTAAAGATTTAATTAAAATGGGATCAGCTAAGGCAGCAAAACTGGAAGCCTTAGAAAGAATCGTAGTTGACATTAATCCTATTGCTTTAATTATTGGAGGTGGTATCTCAGGAATGAATACTGCCATCAGCTTAAGTAAACAAGGATTCAAAACACATTTAGTTGAAAAAGAAGATAAGTTAGGTGGAAGATTAAAATCACTTTATAAACTATTTCCAAATGATCAAGAGGCTTCAGCATTTTTAGAAGATATGACAAAAAAGGTTGAAGCTTCTAAAAACTTGACCGTTTATACCTCTTCAAAAATAAAGTCAATTGAAGGTTTCATTGGGAATTATAATGTTGAGATTGAACAAAATGGAGATATTATTAGTCTAAATGTAGGAGCTATAATTGTTGCTGTGGGGGCATCTGTTTTCGAACCAACTAATTTATTCGGATATGATGGTGAGAAGAGTATAACTCAACTTGAATTAGAAAATAAGTTAAAGAACAATGAAGTTGATGCGAATAATATTGTTATGATCCAATGTGTTGGAGCTCGTAATGAAGAAAGAGTTTATTGCTCAAGTATTTGTTGTATGACTGCTTTAAAAAACGCTTTAATTATTAAAGAATTCAATCCAGATGCCCATGTGACTATTTTATTTAGAGATATATATACCCCTGGCATTCAGTATGAACAATACTTTAAGAAAGCCAGAAAAGCCGGTGTTTTATTCATTAAATACACACTTGAAAAGCTACCCCTTGTTGATAAAAATGAAATTAAAGTATTTAATGAATACTTAGGAGAAGAAATCCTTATTCCATATGATTTGCTAGTATTATCTACACCATTAATTGCTAATAACGACAATTCTGATCTTGCTCAAATGTTAAAGGTTCCTTTAGAAGAAAACAACTTTTTCTTGGAAGCACATGTAAAACTACGTCCTATTGATTTTGCTACTGATGGTATTTATATATGTGGCTCAGCAAAATGGCCAGTTGATATTACAGAATCTACAACACAAGGATTAGCAGCGGCATCAAGAGCAAGTAGAATTTTATCTCATGAAACTATTGAAGTAGAAAGTTCCACAGCCTATTTACCAGAATGGAATAAGAGTCTTTGTAAAGGGTGTGAAGTATGTATTACTATTTGCCCATATAATGCGATTATTAAAAATGAGGATGATGAAATTGAGATTATTCAAGCTTTATGTAAAGGATGTGGTACATGTGGCTCAACTTGTACAAAACATGCAATTGAAATTAAGCATTTTAATAATGAGCAGATTATGGCTGAAATAATTGCGTTTGGAGGTAAGATAATAGAATGAGTTTTGAACCAAGAATTCTAGGATTTTTATGTAATTGGTGCTCCTATGCAGGAGCGGATTTAGCAGGAGTG
Organism: Promethearchaeia archaeon; assembly: GCA_029856295.1. Taxonomy (GTDB): domain Archaea; phylum Asgardarchaeota; class Lokiarchaeia; order Sigyniarchaeales; family SOKP01; genus LW40-45. Next base: position 12,010 of record JAHQWS010000278.1, on the reverse strand, counting down.
AGTAGAATTCAATATCCACCAAATATTAGGGTAATAAGAGTTATGTGTAGCGGGAGAGTTGACCCAGAATTTATATTTAAAGCTCTAAAGCTAGGGATTGACGGAGTTATCATTACTGGATGCCATCCGGGTGATTGTCATTATATCGAAGGCAATTACGAGGCAGTAAAAAAATTTGAATTAGTTCAAAAGCTTCTAAGCAAACTAAATATGGAAAAAAGGATAAGATTAGAATGGGTTTCAGCCTCTGAGGGTAATCGATTTGCTGAGGTTATCACAGATTTCACTAATCAAATCAAAGAACTTGGACCATCCCCTCTTAGTGGAAAAGATTTAGATATGGAATTAATGGAAAAATTGGAAGCATTAGAAATGGCAGCAGAGAGTTATAGGCTTAGAGCCCTAGTGGGGAGAGAAAGGAAAATAACTGAACAAGAAAATGTGTATGGGGAAAAATATCCAAAAGAAAAGTTTGATAATTTATTTGATGCTGCTATAAATAATGAATATATTCGTAATCGGATATTATTATCTTTAGAAAAGAATCCAAAATCCGTTAAGGATTTAGCAACTCAATTAAATATAGATTCTAAAGAAATCTTAAACCATATTTTGGTCTTAAAAGGTAGAAATCAAGTTGCTATGGAAGATATTATTGAAAATCAACCTATTTATCTAAATGTAATGGAGCGATAAAAAAATGGAAAAAGTAGGAGCAGTTTTAATTGTTGGAGCTGGAATTGGAGGTTCTCAAGCAGCGCTAGACTTAGCAGAATCTGGTTATAAAGCGTATCTCATTGAATCAACAACCAGCATAGGGGGTGTTATGGCACAATTGGATAAGACATTTCCCACAAACGATTGTGCTATTTGTATTGTTTCCCCTAAATTAGTCGAAGCTGGAAGGCACCCAAATATTGATATTAAAATTAATGCAGTAATAGACAGTTTTTCGGGAGAACCTGGAAATTTTACAGCTAATATAACTGAAAAAACATTATATATTGATATGGAAAAGTGTACTGGATGTGGAGTCTGTGGACAAGAGTGTCCTGTTGAGGCAATTGATGTCTTTAATGAGGGATTATCATTAAAGGGAGCTACTTCTGTAAAATATCCTCAGGCAGTTCCGTTAGTTTTCGCAATTGATAGAGATTACTGCATAGGATGTGGCATCTGTAAAGGAGTCTGTAAAGCTAAAGCTATAGATTATGATTTGGAGGATAAAAAGAGTGAATTAAAAGTAGGAGCTGTAATTTTATCTTTAGGATTTGATGAATTTGAACCAAATAATATGAAACATTATGGTTATGGTATTTATGATAATGTAGTTACCAGTATTCAATTCGAGCGAATATTAAGTGCGAGTGGGCCGTTTTCAGGTAAAGTATTAAGACCCTCTGATGGAAGTACGCCTAGCAAAGTTGCCTTTCTTCATTGTGTAGGCTCACGAGATCCAAAATTTGGACAAGAATATTGCTCTTCAGTATGCTGTATGTATACTTGTAAAGAGGCTGTAATAGCAAAAGAACACATGGAAGGTCTAGAACCCACGATTTTTAGTATGGATATAAGAGCTTATGGAAAAGATTTCGACAAATATATCGAACGAGCTCAAAATGAGTATGGAGTTCGATATATTAGAAGCAGAATATCCTCAATTACTGAGATTCCCGAAACTAAAGACTTGAAATTGAGTTATGAAGATGAAAAGGGGAGAGTTATTCAAGAAATATATAATATGGTGATTCTTGGAGTTGGGTTAAATCCTCCGAAAGATGCTAAATATATCGCAGAAAAATTCGGTGTCGAACTGAATGAATATGGATTTATAAATGCTAAACCGCTTTCACCCGTAGAAACTTCAAGACCAGGTGTGTTTGTCTGTGGAGCGTGTTCTTCTCCAAAAGATATTCCTGAGACTGTAATTGAAGCAAGTGGCGCTGCCGGTAAAGTTAATGAAATTTTATCGCCAGTTAGAGACACTCTTGTGACTAAAAAAGAGTATCCCAATGAGATTGATATTAGTGGGAAAGAGCCTCGGGTGGGGGTTTTTGTCTGCCATTGTGGAATTAATATTGGAGGATACGTAGATGTTCCTGAAGTTATGAAATATGCGAGAACTCTTCCAAATGTAGTCTTGGCAGATATGAATTTGTATACATGTTCAGCAGATACTCAAACATTAATCAAAGATAAAATAAAAGAATTTAATATTAATAGGGTTATAGTGGCATCATGTACTCCGCGAACACATGAACCATTGTTTCAAGAAACAATTAGAGAGGCTGGATTAAATAGGTTCTTATTTCAAATGACAAATATAAGAGATCAATGTTCCTGGGTTCATATGCATCAACCAGAGGAGGCGACTGAAAAAGCGAAAGATCTAGTTCGAATGGCAGTTGCCAAATCTCGTATTAACGAGGCTTTAGAAACCTTTGAATTAAAAGTGACACCAATTGCTTTAATAATAGGCGGAGGGGTCGCAGGAATGACAGCCGCACTAAATTTCGCGAATCAAGGATTTCAGGCTTATATAATTGAAAAAGAAAAACAATTAGGCGGATTCGCATTAAAAATTTATGAAACTCTTGAGGGGGATAATATTCAAGAATTTATTCAAGATTTGATTAAGAAGGTAAATTCAGAAGAGAAAATTCAAGTATTCTTAGAGGCAAATATAGAAGTTATTGATGGATATGTTGGAAATTTTATTTCAACTGTAAATTATGGTCCAAATAAAACTAGTACTCAATTAGATCACGGTGTAGTGCTTGTGGCTACTGGTGGAAATGAGTATAAACCCAAGGAATATTTATATGGAGAAGTTCCTAATATTATTACCCAACAGGAATTAGAAGAAAAATTATTCACATCATCTGAAATACAAAAAAAAAAGTCAATAGTAATGATACAGTGCGTAGGGTCTAGAAATGATGAACATCCATATTGTAGTAGAACGTGCTGCGCCGAGGCTATTAAAAACGCATTAAATATTAAGAAAAAGAACCCTGAAGCAGAAGTTGTTATATTATTCAGAGATATAAGGACATACGGGTTTAAAGAAAAATATTATAGAAAAGCTCGCGAGAACGGAGTCTTATTTATTCGATTTGATAAAGAAAAGCCTCCTCAAATTTCGAAAGAAAATGAAAACCTAAAAGTGTCTATAGAGTCTCAGAAAATGGGAAAAATAACACTTAATTCCGATCTAATAGTATTGAGTAGCGGAATAGTTGCACCTGCAGAGGGAAATGAAGTACTGGCAAAAATGGTAAAAGTACCTCTAAACGAAGATAAATTCTTTTTAGAAGCCCATGTAAAATTGCGCCCTGTTGATTTTGCGACTGAGGGAATATTCTTATGTGGTACAGCCCATGGACCCGCAACTATAAGCGAGAGTATAGCGCAAGCGAATTCAGCAGTTTCAAGAGCAACGACAATTTTATCTAAAGAAACACTTTTAATTGGAGGTGCCGTTTCCGTTGTTGATAAAGATATTTGTACTGGATGTAAAATATGCGTGAGAATTTGTCCTTTTAACGCGATAGTCAAAGATGAGGAGGGTTATGCTTATGTTCAAGAAGCACTTTGTAAGGGCTGCGGTCTTTGTTCTGCAAGTTGCCCAGAAAAGGCAATAACAACCAAACATTTTACAAATGAACAGATTTTATCAGAAATTTATGCATTAGGAGGTAAAGAAGTAATATGAGTTATGAACCAACTATATTAGGATTTTTATGTAATTGGTGCTCTTATGCAGGAGCAGATTTAGCGGGAGTAAGTCGGCTTCAATATCCCCCTAATATTAGAGTAATAAGGGTCATGTGTAGTGGAAGAGTTGATCCTAAATTTGTGTTTGAAGCTCTTAAAATAGGAATTGATGGTATAATTGTAATGGGATGCCATCCGGGCGATTGTCATTATCTAGAAGGTAATTATGAAGCAGAAAAAAAGTTCAATATGCTTAAGAAATTTCTAACTTTTATAAATCTAGATAATAGGATAAGATTAGAATGGGTTTCTGCCTCTGAAGGTATGAGGTTCGCTGAAATTGTTTCAGAATTTACCAATTCAATCAAGGAACTTGGGCCTTCCCCACTTAAAGAAGATAAAGATCTCTTAGATAAACTAGAGGCAATTGAAATGGCAGCAGATAGTTATAGAATAAGAGCACTTGTCGGAAGGGAAAGAACAATTATCGAATCGGAGAATGTATATGGTGAGAAAGTCCCGCAAGATAAATTTGATAACATTTTTAATACGGCTATATATGATGAATATATGCGTTGTCGAATATTATTATCTCTTAAAAAGAATTCCAAATCAGTAAAAGTTCTGGCAAGTGAATTAGAAATTGATCCAAGTGAAGTATTAGAACATATTTTAATTTTGAAAGGGTCAAATTCTATCACTATGGGTGAAATAGAGGGGATAACACCAATTTATGAATATACAATGGAGGGATAAAAAAATGGAAAAAATAGGAGCTGTATTAATTGTAGGAGCCGGTATTGGAGGATCTCAGGCAGCATTAGATTTAGGCGATGCGGGATATAAAGTATATTTAATTGAATCCACGACTAGCATCGGAGGAGTTATGGCACAATTAGACAAAACATTTCCAACTAATGACTGTGCGATGTGTATTGTTTCGCCTAAATTAGTGGAAACCGGGCGCCATCAGAATATAGATTTGCATATTAATTGTAAAATTGAAGAAGTATCAGGAGAAGCTGGTAATTTTACGATTAAAATATTGAAAAAATCCCTGCATATTAATATGGATAAATGTACCGGCTGTGGAGTTTGTGGCCAAAAATGTCCCGTAGAAGCTATAGACATGTTCAATGAGGGTCTTGCTAAAGTAAAAGCTACATCTGTAAAATATCCACAAGCAGTACCTCTTGTATATGCAATTAACAAAGATTATTGTATTGGATGCGGCGTATGTGAGGGAGTTTGTAAAGCGGAAGCTGTAGAATATGATTTAGAAGACCAAGAAGTTGAATTTAATGTAGGTGCTATAATTTTAGCTCCGGGATTTGAAGAATTTGTACCCGCTGAGGGAAATAAATATGGATATGGTAAATATAAAAATGTTGTAACGAGTATTGAATTTGAACGTATTTTAAGTGCAAGCGGCCCTTATACAGGAAAAATTTTACGACCTTCTGATGGTGATGTACCAGAACAAGTAGCGTTTCTTCAATGTATTGGTTCAAGAGATCTTCGAGAGGGTCAACCATATTGCTCATCAGTATGTTGTATGTATACCTGTAAAGAAGCAGTAATTGCCAAAGAGCATATGGACCAAGTGAATCCAACTATTTTTAGCATGGATGTAAGAGCATATGGAAAAGATTTTGATAAATATATTATTCACGCTCAAGAAGAATATGGAGTGCAGTATATAAGAAGCCGCATATCATCCATTACCGAGGACTCTAAAACAAAAGATCTAATTTTAAAATATGAAACCGAAGATGGAAAGATTATTAGTGAAGTTTTTAATATGGTTGTTCTCGCTGTGGGATTAAATCCTCCTAATGATGCAGAATATCTCGCCGAAAAGTTTGGCATAGAATTAAACGAATATAAATTTGCTTTAACCGATGTTTTCAATCCCGTACAAACTACAAGACCAGGGATTTTTGCATGTGGCGCGTTTCAATCTCCAAAGGATATCCCAGAAACCGTTACTCAAGCAAGTGCTGCAGCTGGCTGTGTTAACCAATTATTATATGAAAAAACTGGAACTCTCATTACCGAAAAAACATTACCTCCCGAAATTTATGTAGCCGGTCAACCGCCGAGAATTGGAGTATTTATCTGCCACTGTGGAATAAATATCGGTGGATATGTCGATGTCCCTGATGTAAAAAAATATGCAAGTAATCTTCCTAATGTGGTCTTGGCTGATCGTAATTTATATACTTGTTCGGCAGATACCCAAACAATTATAAAAAATAAAATAGAAGAATTTCATCTTAATCGAGTGATTGTTGCCTCATGTACTCCAAGAACCCACGAGTCTCTTTTCCAGGAAACAATCAGAGAAGCAGGCTTGAATAGATATCTATTTCAAATGGCAAATATTAGGGATCAATGTTCTTGGGTTCACATGCACCAGCCAAAAGAAGCAACTCAAAAAGCAAAAGACCTAGTCAGGATGGCTGTTAACAAAGCTCGAAATATTATACCTCTAGAACGAATAAAACTGAGCGTAACTCCAAAAGCTCTCGTGATAGGGGGGGGAATAACTGGAATGGTTGCAGCTTTAAATTTTGCAAGCCAAGAATACGAAACATGTTTGGTTGAAAAAGAAATGGAATTAGGAGGACATGCCAAGCATATTTATACTACTCTTGAAGGAGGTAGTGTTCAAGATTATTTATCTGATTTAATTCAAAAAGTAAATTCAAACGAAAATTTACATGTTTATACGCAAGCCGAAATCGAAAACATTGATGGCTTCATTGGGAATTTTAAAACTACCTTAATCCATGGGGATAGAAAGGAAAGAGTAGAATTTGATCACGGAGTTGTTGTTGTTGCCACAGGAGCAAATGAATACCAACCAAAAGAATACTTATATGGAAAAAATCCTCTCGTAATTAAGCAATCGGATTTTGAAAAACTCATAAACACTACAGATGATATTAAAAATAAGAAATCTATAGTCATGATTCAGTGCGTTGGATCGAGAGATGAAGAACGTCCTTACTGTAGTAAAATGTGCTGTGCGGAGGCTATTAAAAATGCTATTTTAACAAAAGAAAAATATCCAGGTGTTGAAATAACAATATTATTTAGAGATATAAGAACCTATGGATTTAAAGAGAAGTATTATAGACAAGCTCGAGAGGCAGGAATTATTTTTCTCCGTTATGATGAAAAGAATCCTCCTAATGTAATTGCGAACGATTCTCAATTAAAAGTAGAAGTAAATACACCAACAAAAGAAGTAATAAATATAAATACAGATTTACTTGTATTAAGTGCGGGAATATATGCAGACAGAGAGGAGAACGAAGTACTTGCTATGATGTTAAAAGTTCCGATAAATGATGATAATTTCTTTTTAGAAGCACATGTTAAACTACGTCCAGTTGATTTCGCTACAGAAGGTATATTTGTAGCCGGGTTAGCACACTGTCCAAAACCAATTGAGGATTCAATTTCCCAAGCAAACGCAGCGGTTTCAAGAGCTTGCACAATTCTTTCTAAAGATGAAATTGAAGCCGAAGGTAAGACTGCTGTGGTAAATATGGCACGATGTAGTGGATGCGGTATGTGTGTAGAAAACTGCGCATACAACGCAATCGAACTAATTGAAGATAGAAGATTTGGCTTAATAGCCTCTATCAATCAAGCATTATGTAAAGGTTGTGGTGCTTGCTCAGGCAATTGCAGATGTGCCGCAATTGATGTTTTAGGATTTACAGGAGAACAAATTTACGCAATGATTAAAGGGAGGTTATAAAATTGACCGTACAAACTGTTGATGATAAAAGTATAAATGAGAATTGGGAGCCAAAAATTATAGCATTTTTATGTAATTGGTGCTCTTATGCGGGAGCAGATTTGGCAGGTGTAAGTCGAATTCAATATCCTCCAAATATTAGAATCGTAAGAGTCCCATGTTCTGGAAGGATTAACCCTAATTTCATTATAAAAAGCTTAACAGATGGATGGGATGGTGTACTAGTCTCAGGATGTCATCCGGGAGATTGCCATTATATATCTGGAAACTTAGTTGCTCGAAGGAGATTTGCTATATTAAACGAATTATTAGAATTTTTTGGTATTGAACCTGGTAGAGTTAATTTTATGTGGGCTTCTGCAGCAGAAGGTGAGCGTTTTGCTAATTTAATTAAAAAAGTTACTAAGATTATTAAAGAGTTAGGCCCTAATACAAAATTTAAGAAGAAATGGTGTTAAAAATGGGAGTTGAAGCAGAAAATCAGAACATTGAGAAATCAATGATAGAGACGGCAAATAATTTACTCAAAAATAAAGAAGTAGATGTTATTATCGGATATTCCAAAGGAACCGTTCCATTAAGTTCAGCGCCAATAATAATAAGAAGAGAAGAAGATACGGATAAATTAATCTGGAATAATTTATGCTATGTAAATTTAGCTAAATATTTAGTTCCTCTAATGCCGCAGCTCTGTGATTCTGAAGGGAATTCTTTAAAGATAGGTGTAGTATCTAAAGGCTGCGTTGGAAGGGCTTTAATTCATTTGGCTGTAGAGAAACAAATTAAGCTTGATGATATCAAAATTATAGGAATCCCTTGTAATGGAAACATTAATAGAAAAAGGATTGAAAAGGAAATTGGCGAAAGCGAGATTTTGGAATTATCTATAGTAGATAATAATATTAATGTTAAAGGAAAAGATTTTGAACAATCTTTTCCATTTGATGAATATTTAAATGAATTATGTAAAGTTTGTAAAGTGAAGTCTCCACCGAATAATGAAAGTTTAGCTGAAGTATGTGTAGGTGAATGTCTAGAGATAACTTCCGTTGAAGATGATTTTAGCGATCTTGATGAATATGAATCAAAAAGTACTGAAGAAAAATGGGATTATATTATTGATACATTAAGGACTTGTACAAGGTGCTATGCCTGTAGGGAAGCGTGTCCAATGTGTTATTGTCATCTTTGCTTTGTAGATCAAAATAAACCTATATGGTTTGGAAAGACGACCGAAATATCGGAAATTATTACATTCCATCTAACCCGAGCAATGCATCTGGCAGGAAGATGTGTAGCATGCGGAGCATGCTCCAGTGTATGCCCTATGGGAATTGACTTAAATTTAATCACACGAAAGCTTGAAAAAATTGTAAAAGGACGATTTAATTTTACCTCGGGCATTGATATAGAAACTTTAGCTCCGATGACGACTTTTAAAATGGACGATTCAGAAGAATTTATGTTAGAGGAAGATTAAAGAGAGGTGTATTAAAAATGGAACAAAAAATATTACAAAAAGATCAAGTTGGAAAATTATATTCTGAACTCTCAAAAGTATATACATTTTATGCTCCGATAAAAGAGAAAGGAAATATTGTTTTCAAGAAGATAGAGAACCCCAAAGATATTGTCTTGGATTATTTAAATTCAAAAATTCCCCCAAAATCAGTATTGTTTCCTGAGACGGAGGTTCTTTTTGAATACAAACTTGATGGAAAAGATGTAGAAATTATAGATAGACAGGACCTCGATGATAAAATCTTAATTTTTGGAATCCGTCCATGTGATGCATATAGTTTAGAGTTAATGGCTAATTTTTTCTCATTTCACGGTAATTTGAAAGATGAGCTCTATTTAAAAAAGAAAGAAAACACTACCATCATAGGAATGGGTTGTAATAATCCAAGAACTACATGTTTTTGTACATCTGTTGATGGAAACCCCTTTAAAAAAGAAGATTCTGACATTTTTTTGACTGATTTAGGAGAAAAATATTTAGTAGAGGGAATTAGTGATAAAGGTAAAGATTTAATTCAAAAATTATCGTGGCTTGCTGAAGCCAAGAATGCTGATATCAAGAAAGCAAATGAATTAGCAAAGCAAGCAGAAGAATCTATTACAACAAAAATGGATGTAAAAGAAGTCACAAAAATTTTGGAGTCGTCTTTTCAACATCCGGTTTGGGATGAAATAAGTGAGTCATGCATAGGCTGTGGTACATGTGCATATCTATGCCCTACATGTACGTGTTTTGATGTTATTGATGAGACTGATGATTATAATAATAAGGGAAGAAGAATAAGAATTTGGGACACATGTCAATCATGCCTTTATACCTTGGAAGCCAGCGGTCATAATCCCCGCGATACTAAAATTCAACGCTGTCGAAATCGAATCATGCACAAGTTTAGTTATTATCCAAAAAATTATGATTTACTTGGTTGTGTTGGATGTGGTAGATGCATCCATCTATGCCCTGTTAATAATGACCTAAGGGTTATATTAGATAAAATACTAAAAGTTGAAAAAAAGGAGGATGAAAAAGCAATTGCCTAATCCATACATTCCTTATCTCACTAAAATTAAATCAATACTGTCAGAAAATAAAGTAAATGATATTAAAACAATTGAATTAGAATTTATTAATGAAGAAGATTATAAGGAATTTAACTACATTCCCGGACAATTTGCGGAGATAAGCATTATTGGGAAAGGTGAATGTCCGATTGGTATAGCTTCATCTCCAACAGAAAAGGGCTTTATTAAATTTACTATAAAAAAAATGGGCACTGTTACTTCTAGTTTTCATAATTGCGAAGTTGGGGATACTATAGGCGTAAGAGGTCCATGTGGGAACGGTTGGCCCATAGAAAATATGAAAGGTAAAAATATTGTGGTAATTGGTGGTGGATTCGCATTCTCAACCTTACGCTCGCTTGTTCTATATGCATCAAATGAGAAAAATCGAAAAGACTATGGAGATATAATTATCATCTACGGTAATAGAGATTCCGGAGAGGTATTATACAGAGAGATTTTAGAAGAATGGGAAAAACGAGACGATATTAAAGTAACTTTAACTATTGATCGCGAAGAAGAAGGATGGACTCGAAAAGTAGGTTTTGTTGCAGCAGTTGTAAAAGAAGTAGCGCCCTCTCCTGATAATGCAGTAGCTGTTGTTTGTGGACCACCTATCATGATTAGAACTGCTATCGCCGAGTTAGAAAATTTAGGTTGGAAAGACGAACAGATTTTAAACTCTTTGGAAATGCGAATGAAATGCGGAATAGGTAAATGTGGAAGATGTAACATAGGTAATAAATTCGTCTGCGTCGATGGCCCGGTTTTCTCTCTAGCAGAACTAAAAAATATGCCTGATGAATTTTAAAATAAAAAAATTAATAATATATAGTAATAGAAAAAGGAGTGGAAAAAAATGGCAAAAATAGTTTCATCTAAAACTTTTGAAGATTTAATAAAAGATGTTCATGAAAAAGGATTATGTGGAGAATGTGGTGGTTGCGTTAGCTTTTGTACAGCTGGTGATATAAAAGCAATAGAAATGTCGGAATCTGGACCACCAAAATATACTAACAAGGATTTATGCCGAAATTGTGGAATATGTTATTTCGTATGTCCGCAAACTCATGTTTTAGACGATAAGCTTAATGAAAAATTTAATTACAACCCACCTATAGGTAATTATAAAAAAATATCTTCCATCCAAGCAGTTTCAAAAGAAGTTATAGAGGAAGCCACCGATGGAGGTGCGGTAACTGCAATCTTAACTTATTTATTAGATCATAATTTAATTAATGGCGCAATTGTTTGTAAAAAGGAGGGACCATTTAATCGGGTTCCTTTTCTCGCGACAACAAAAGAAGGTTTACTTGAGGCTGCTGGTTCTCATTATGATATTTCTCAACCTTTAATCAAATTGGATAAATATAATACCTTTATTCCTACAAATGTGAAATTAAAAGATTTGGTAAATTCAGATTTCCTTAGTGTCGCAATAGTCGGAACCCCATGTCAAATTCATTCAATAAGAAAGATGCAAGAATTAAGAATTCTTCCGGGCCATATTGTTACTTATACATTAGGCTTATTTTGCAATTTAAATTTTTCTTTTAATAGTGAGGCTCGTGAAAAATTAGAACAAAAATTTAATTTTTCATTTAATAATGTCGAGAAAATAAATATTAAAGAAAATTTAATTCTGCAACTTAAAGGTGATAAAAGAATTTCCATAGATTTTAATGATCTTTATGAAATAGCCCGTCCAGCTTGTTTTGCTTGTCGAGATTGTTCGAATGTATATGCTGACATATCCTTTGGAGGGTTGGGATCTAAAGATGGATATACTACTACCATCATACGTACCGAAGCCGGTCGAGAATTGTATGATAACGCTCTAAAAGAAGGCTATATCAAAGAACCCGCAGAAATAAATACTTCTCTTGAAAAATCAGAGATGCTCAACAAGGTCATTGATTTTGGAAAAAGAAAGATAGAAAG